>DAIMBN010000020.1:0-9557 GCA_036718335.1 Coriobacteriaceae bacterium | reverse complement strand
CTTCATGCGCTCGATCAGATTGGCGAGTGCCGTGAACTGCCTGCCCGCGATGGACTGGGAAAACGCCGTGAACTCAGTCGTCTCGGCCGCAATGTGACGCGCCGCCAAACGGGCAGCGAGTTCGACGAACAGCTGGGGCGCCTGGGCGGAAACTACGAGCACGCGCGCGGGGTCGGCGTTCGTCGCGGCGCCGTCGCGCGACATGGACTCCTCGCATGCCGCGACCAGGTTCTCAAGAGCATCCACATAAGCGCGGGCGCGGGCATGGGGACCGGCCACCTCTATAAAAATAGGCTGAGCAGCAGGCGCAGAAGCGGTCTCGGACGCGCCGGCGTCCTCCCCCAACGGGGCGGCCTCAAACAGCACACCGCGGGCATCAAAGGCGGCAGCAAGTTCCTCGCGCATCGCCGCCTGCTCGCAAGCGAGCAGCACGACAACCTCTCCCCCGCGGTTCGCCACGGCCGACAACAGCTCGAGCAGACCATGCGTAAACGACGTGACACCACGCACGCAGACGGCGCGGGCGCACCCCGGCAGGTTGTTCGCTAGGGCTTCTGCCATCATATCGGCGGCTTCGCAGGGCTCGACCATGTCTCGACGGTCCAAACCGCCCGCGTAGGCACTCAACAGCTCGAACACACGGGCCTCGGCGTCGCTTTTGGGCTCGGGTTGAGCGGCGGCATCGCGGCAGCGTTCGTCGCCCGTCCCCGCCACGCCCGGCAACACGTCGCGGGCCATACGCGCAAGCATGCGTACCGTGCCTTGGCTGCGCGAGAGCGGCTGCAGAGCAGCGTCGTCGCGGCGGTCGATCATGTCCGAGAACAGCATCTGGCGCTGAAGGTTATCCACAAAGCTGCGGCCATCGCCCATAAGCTCCCACAGCGAGCGGAGCCACGATGTGGGCGTCTTGTAATCGACACCCAGTGAAACCCCGGCTTCTGCCGCATCATGACGGCACAAGTCGAGCTCGGCAAACGAGGGCGCCAACAGAACAGCGCGCCCGTGGCGGGCAACCAGGTCGGCCAGCAGAGCCGCCTCGGCATCGCTCAAATCCGTGCCGGCATTGGTGGTATAGATTCGAACAGGCATGGTCCTCCACTCAAACTGTTCGCAATATTCAACGCATCTATCCTACCCGCCCGCACGGACAACATGGCACCACACCAACATGTTTTGGCGCATCGGGGTCAGGCCACTTTGCACCAGATCCCCTCGATGATCCGTTTTCCTCCGTCCCCAAGGGATCGATTTCGACACACAAAAACCGCCCCCGAAGGGGCGGCTCCAGCTGATTCGTTTGTTGCCGTTGGCCTACTCGCCATCCTCCAGCTTAATGAGGATCTTACGGTAGCCACCGTACTCGCCGTTGAGCGCCTTGGAAACACGGCTCACCGTAGTGGACGAGGCGCCCGTGCGGGCCTGAACCTCAACATAGGGCTCGCCCTCATCCAGATAACGCGCGACCTGCAGGCGTTGCGAAAGATCGCAAATCTCGCGCGGCGTGCAGATATCGGTTAAAAACGCCTGGATATCCTTCTCGTCATCCAAAAGACTAAATGCGTGGACTAGCTGCTTGACATCAGGCTTGTCAAACATGTTCTCGATATTCATCGATCACCGCCAAACCCGCCAAAAGGCATCGAAGTTGATACTGACATCGGGCATCGTTCGCCCGTTCTATGCAATAGGGCAACGCCTGTGGCTTTTGCCCGTAGCAGTGTAGCACACCACCAAACTAAAGCGACAAGACTCTCTGCCAGCGGCGCGTTTTTCAGGACGAACGCCGTTTAGAAACCGTATGCGCACGTAAGCTCCACGAATATTTGAGACAATGGGCGCCCAAACACCGCGGCGCGCCCGCGCAACCATCCAGGTCGCCGCCGCAAGCCGCTTCACGCGACGCCAGCAACCCCGGCGCAAGAAAGGATTCACGCCATGCGCTTTATGCTTAACTGGCTCTTCACCTCGATCGCCATCGCGATCGCCACGTTCCTCGTCCCCGGTATCCAACCCTTCGGCTTTGCCGAGACCTGGGTCTGCTTTGCCTTTGTGGGACTGTTCCTGAACATTGTCGATTCGCTCGTCAAGCCGTTCCTGACCGTCATCTCACTGCCGCTCACTATTATTACGCTTGGTGTTTTTCAGCTCGTAGTCAACAGCTTTATGCTCGAGCTGGCCAGCTACCTGTCGGTCAATCTGCTGGGCGCGGGCATCTCCATCGCCAGCTTTGGATCGGCCTTTATGGGCAGTATCCTGGTATCCATCACGCGCAGCATCCTCGACAGCATCGCCGAGGACTAAAACGGCCATTCCGGCCGTGCCCGTCTCAACAGCCCAAAACGAAGGCCGCCCATCGCAAAAATGGGCGGCCTTCTTATTTGTCAAGTCTCAAAGGGCGAGAGAATCTACCATTTCTACCCCGTCCCCAAATGGCAGGTGTGGGTTAGATGACGTAGTCGTAGCCATGGTTGGGAGCGACAAGTTGATCGAGTGTCACACCGTCGAGGTAGTCGTTGATGAGCTTGTCCAGGTTCTTCCACACGTCGAGCGTGGGGCACTCATCCGAGCGTGAGCAGCCCTTGCAGTCGCCATCCAGGCATGCAACCGGTGCCAGACTGCCCTCGGTCAGGCGCAGGATCTCGCCCACCGTGTACTGCTCGGGCGGGCGCGTGAGCACGTAGCCGCCGCCCTTGCCGCGCATGCCCGAAAGCATGTTGGCGCGCACGAGCGTAGCCAAGATGTTCTCGAGATATTTCTCGGAAATCCCCTGTCGCGCCGCGATCTCTTTGAGCGGGATGCGACCGGCCGCCTGGTGCTCGGCCAGATCGACCATAACGCGCAGGGCATATCTGCCCTTTGTAGAAACCAACATGTATAGTGCTGCCTTTCGGTCATTTAGTCCGTAGA
Source organism: Coriobacteriaceae bacterium (assembly GCA_036718335.1). Taxonomy (GTDB): domain Bacteria; phylum Actinomycetota; class Coriobacteriia; order Coriobacteriales; family Coriobacteriaceae; genus Collinsella. Next base: position 6,650 of record DAIMBN010000020.1, on the reverse strand, counting down.
AATTCTAGCCGAAAAATTGGTTTTGAAAATACCCGTTCCGGTCAAGATGGTTAATCAGCTCGTAATAATCTTCTATTTCCTATTGCATTACTAGGCTTTAGTGTCTAGTATGCTTCCCAACAGCTAAACGGACAACCTATAAGGTTTATGGGTTTAGCTGCTACACGCACCGTGAAACCACACGGCAACCAGCAACTTGAACACTTTGGAGGTTCACCATGAGCAAGGTTTACACGTCCATCGATCAGCTTATCGGCCACACCCCGCTCCTGGAGCTCACTCACTTTGAGGCCGACGAGGACCTCAAGGCTCGTGTGCTCGTCAAACTCGAATACTTCAACCCCGCCGGATCAGTTAAAGACCGCGTCGCCAAGAACATGATTGACGAGGCCGAGAAGGCAGGCAAGCTCGTGCGCGGCGGCGACTACACCATCATCGAGCCCACGAGCGGCAACACCGGCGTCGGCATCGCCTCGGTGGCGGCCGCCCGCGGCTACAAGGTGATCATCACCATGCCCGAGACCATGTCCGTCGAGCGCCGCAAGCTGATGCAGGCATACGGTGCGCAGCTCGTGCTCACCGACGGCTCCAAGGGCATGAAGGGCGCTATCGCCAAGGCAGAGGAACTGCAGAAGGAGACTCCCAACAGCATCATCGCCGGCCAGTTTGTGAACCCCGCCAACCCCGCCATCCACAAGGCCACGACCGGCCCCGAGATCTGGGACGACACCGACGGCAAGGTCGACATCTTCGTCGCCGGCGTCGGCACCGGTGGTACCGTGACCGGCGTGGGCGAGTTCCTCAAGGAGCAGAACCCCGAGATTAAGGTCGTCGCCGTCGAGCCCGCCACCTCCCCGGTGCTCTCCAAGGGCCAGGCCGGCCCGCACAAGATCCAGGGCATCGGCGCCGGCTTTGTGCCCGACGTCCTCGACACCCGGGTCTACGACGAGATCATCCCCGTCGAGAACGACGACGCCTTTGCCACCGGCCGCGCCGTGGGCCACAAGGAGGGTGTGCTCGTGGGCATTTCGTCCGGTGCCGCCGTGTGGGCCGCGCTGCAGCTGGCCAAGCGCCCCGAAAACGAGGGCAAGACCATCGTGGCCCTGCTTGCCGACACCGGCGAGCGCTACCTGTCCACGGCACTGTTCCAGGACTAAGGGCCCGTCACTTGTCGATAGGCCCATGGCATGCCGGCCTATCCTCTCTTCTGGCTGCCTGAGCCCATCTCGTTAGGGTGTCCCACGAGACGTCCGAACTTGCTACAATGTCTGCGGCGCGGAACCAGCCTCCCGCGCCGCTTTTCTTTTTTGGCCGCATGCCACCAAGGAGAACCTCCCCATGCACAACAAGCGCGTGCTCGTCGCCATGAGCGGCGGCGTTGATTCCAGCGTGACCGCGTACCTGCTCAAAAGCCAGGGCTACGAATGCGTTGGCGCCACCATGCGCCTCACCTGTCCCGCACCCGACTCCGCCACGGATATGAGTAAGGTCGACCGCGACATCGCCGATGCAAAGGCCGTCGCCGAGCGCCTGGGGATACCCCACCATGTGCTCGACCTGCAGCAGACCTTCGACCGCAACGTTATCGAGCGCTTCGTGACCGCCTACCAGGAGGGACTGACGCCCAATCCGTGCATCATCTGCAACCGCCACATTAAGTTTGGCGCGTTGCTGGATGCGGCACTGGATATGGGCTGCGACTACATCGCCACAGGCCACTACGCCAAAACGAGCCAGGCGTCCGACGGCACCTGGCAGCTGCATCGCGGCGAGGACCCCAAGAAGGACCAGAGCTACTTTTTGTATTCGCTCACGCAGGAGCGGCTGTCGCGCACAATCTTTCCGCTGGCCGGGCTGGACAAAGAGCGCGACGTGCGCCGCATTGCCGCCGAACAGGGCTTTGCCAACGCCAAAAAGGCCGAGAGCGAGGATATCTGCTTTATTCCAGACGGCGACTACGCGGGCTATATCGAGCGCCGCTGCGGACATGCCGCCGAGCCGGGCGATATTGTATGGCGCGACGGCAGCGTGGTCGGACGCCATAACGGCGCGTTGCGCTATACCATCGGCCAGCGCAAGGGCCTGGGCGTCGCGATGGCGCATCCCGTGTATGTGACGGGCGTCGACACCGCCAACAACACCGTGCATCTGGGCGAGGCCGAGGACCTAACGGCCACAGCACTCACGGCCAACGACTGGATCTGGAGCGCCCCTGCCGACCGCATGGAGGCAGAACTCGATGCCGGCGGCATTCGCGTGGGCGCCAAGTACCGCTACCGTCAGAAAGACCAGGCAGCAACCCTTACGCGCGGCGAAGACGGGCAAATGCTGCTAACTTTTGACGAGCCGCAGCGCGCCATCGCCCCCGGCCAGGCTGTCGTCGTCTACCGCGGCGACGTCGTCCTCGGCGGCGGCACGGTGACCGGCGCGCTTAAGTAGCCCCATCCCCTTCATAAATTGCGGTGAAATAGGGACTGTTTAAGCGTTTAAAACCGCCAAACAGTCCCTATTTCACCGCAACTTAGAGAGGACGGCCTCGGTCGGTACTGCCGTATCAGCCGAGGCCGCTGCATCGCTAGCGCTGTACGTAGGCGCGGACGAGCTCGAAGGTGTTGCGCACGCCGTCCATGTGGCTGCGCTCGTAGTTGTGGCTCGCGTACACGCCGGGGCCGATCAGGCCGTGACGGATGTCGTAGCCGGCCGAGAGCGTGGCCTCAACGTCCGAGCCGTAGTGCGGATACACATCGATGGCGTAATCGAGCTCCAGCTCGCGCGCGATGTTGGACAGCGTGGTTACCAGGTCGTAGTTGTACGGACCGCCCGAATCCTTGGCGCAAATCGACACCATACGCTCGGTGCAGCCCAGGTCGTCGCCCACGCAGCCCATATCCACGCTGATCATCTCGCGCGTGTCGGCCGGCACAAAGGCACCGCCGTGGCCGACCTCCTCGTACACGGTAAAGAGCAGCGAAACCTTGCGCGAAAGGGTCACCTCGCCGTCGGCGACGGCGCGGGCCAAACCCAGCAGAATCGACGCGGACAGCTTGTCGTCAAGGAAGCGACTCTTGATGTAGCCGCTCTCCGTCACCGTGGTGCGCGGATCCATAGCGATGATGTCGCCCGTCTGAATGCCCAGCTCAAGCACGTCATCCTTGCTGTCAACGTTCTCGTCGAGCAGGATTTCCATGTTCTTCTCGATGGTCTTGACCGGCTCGTCGGCCACGTGCGCCGAAGGCTCGGTGTTAAGAACCACACCCGTGTACACATTGCCGTCACGCGTGTAGACGGTGCAGTTCTCGCCATCGGCCGTAGACCACTGATGCCCGCCGAGCGTCGTGGGACGCAGACGGCCATTGTCCTTAATGGAGCGTACCATGGCGCCCAGGGTATCGACATGGCTCGCCAACACGAGCGGCTCGCCCTCACCACCAAGCTCAACGAGCACATTGCCCTTGTTAGAACGCTCGGGGCCAAAGCCCATATCGCGCAACGTTTCCATTAGATAATCAGTCGCCGCACGGGTATAGCCCGTAGGCGAGGCGATAGAAGTCAGCGTCTTAAGCTGTCCCGCGATATAGGAGAGCGTCCCCTCTAGAGAAGCATCAACATTAGAAGCCATATGCATCCTTCCAAGTAAAACTAAGACCGAGTCCCGATTTTAGCCGTTCTGCACGGTCAATGCCCTAGGAGCCGAGCCGCCTCCCGACGTCCCCGCACCGGTTTTGTGCACGCGCACGGTTTACAACCCGAATCTTGCATAAATCCTATCGGTATCTGCATAAAAATGAGACATCTTTTTGCTTCGTCTCAGGGTACCCCACCTTGGACCGTGCAAAAAACGGAGTATTCAGCACCGTGGGCCCCAACGACCCCATCACAAACGACAAAACGACGCGGTTACAGCAGTGTTGTAGACCGTCGCAAACCAAAAACGCGGCGACAGCCATCTCCGTCCATCGATAGCCCGCCCACAGGGGCTGTCGATGGACGCCCGCGGGCCACTACGGCCCATTCACAACGTTATGCATTTTTCAGAGCTTGCTGAATACTCCCAAAAATGCACGCTGGGAAGTGCACCACCTATCCGCAGCGGGCAGCATGCTTTGGTTTTACCCGTCTCAGGACATTGACGCAGTACAAAAAGCCCCGCCGCGCGTAGCGCGGCGGGGCCAGTGGCAAGTCAAAAGACCATACGCCTACAGGCGAAAGAACACCAAACGAGGCTAGGCAGCCGGGCAGATCTTCTTGAAGAGCTCGATGACGTCGTCGAGCGTCGCCTCGCGCGGGTTGCCCGGGAAGCAGGCGTCGGCCATGGCGTCCTTGGCCAGAACCTCGATCTCGTCAGCCTTCATGGCCTCGCAGACGTGCGGGATATTCACGTCGGCAGAGAGCTGCTTGACGGCGGCGATAGCAGCATCGGCAGCCTCGTCGGTGCTCATGCCCGTGGTGTCAACACCCATGGCAACGGCAACCTTGGCCAGGCGCTCAGCGCAAACCGGCTTGTTGAACTCCATGGCAATCGGCAGCAGCATGGCGCAAGCGACGCCGTGCGGGGTGTCGTAGTGAGCGGACAGGGTGTGAGCCATGGCGTGGTCGATGCCCAGGCCAGCGTTGGAGAAGCCCATGCCGGCGACATACTGGCCAAGAGCCATGCCCTCGCGGCCGGAGCCGGGCTGACCGGACTTGGCCTCGGCAACGGAGTCGCGCAGGTTCTCGCTGATCAGCTTAATGGCCTCAAAGTGGAACATGTCGGAGAGCTCCCAAGCGCCCTTGGTGGTGTAGCCCTCGATGGCGTGGGTCAGAGCGTCCATGCCGGTGGAAGCGGTCAGGCCGGCGGGCATGGAGGCCATCATGTCGGGATCGACGACGGCGACCTCGGGGGCGTCGTTGGTATCGACGCACACGAACTTGCGGACCTTCTCGGGGTCGGTGATGACGTAGTTGATGGTCACCTCGGCGGCGGTACCGGCGGTCGTCGGCACAGCGATGGTGAACACGGCGTGGTTCTTAGTGGGAGCAACGCCCTCGAGGCTGCGGACATCGGCGAACTCGGGATTGTTGATGATGATGCCGATGGCCTTAGCGGTGTCCATGGAGGAGCCGCCACCGATGGTCACGATAGCGTCAGCCTCGGCGGCCTTGAAGGCCTCGACGCCGTCCTTGACGTTCTGGATAGTGGGGTTGGGCTTGATCTCGGAGTAGAGGCTCCAGGCGATGCCGGCGGCGTCGAGCTCATCGGTCACCTTGGCGGTAACGCCAAACTTGACCAGATCGGGATCGGAGCAGACGAAAATCTTCTTGTAGCCGCGACGCTGGAGCTCGCCGGGGATCTCCTTGATGGCGCCGGAACCATGATAAGAGATGGTATTGAGAACGAAACGATTAGCCATTGATAGCCTCCCATCGTGTGCGGGGCATCCATTACGCCCCACGCTATGAGTCCCATCCTAACGCTTTTGAAACAAAAAACGCGTGAGAACGTCAATAGTGTTAAAGCGTTTCAACAGATGATGAAAAATATTGCGGCAAAGGGACAACCCCTTTGCCGCATTCGGTTACTTTCGGCAGCCCTCTTTCCAAGCCTCGGCCGCAACCTTCCAGCGTAAGCGCAAGTCGCGCTCGCGGTCGATGAACATGATGGCAAACGCGACAAACAGCAGCAAGCTCGCCACGACGATGGCGTGCAGGCCCATGCGCTCAATACACCAGTTGCCCAACACGGCGCCAAACACAAAGGTAAAGATCACGCCAAAGTACAGCAGGCCGTTTTCCAAAAAGCCGCGCCTGTGGGTGATGATGTAATCGTCCACGTTTTGCAGCGCGTTGCGCAAGTTGCCGATGCACATGGTCGTAGCGATGCCGTGACCGTGGATCTTGCGGAAGCTCTCGACCTGCATGCCGCAGGCAAACGAGGTGAGGCAGTTGGCGAGCAGGTTGAAATTGCCGCCCGGGATAAAGCTCACGCCCAGCAAGATGACGGCTTCAAAGAACACCGTTACCTGGCGCCAGTGAATCACGCTGCCAAACCGCTCATGCACCAGGTCGGCAAGCATAATGCCCACGGCAAACGACACCACGGGGAAGAAGTAGCGTCCCGCAAGTGCCCAGTTGCCCTCCGAGATGCTCACGCCCACGAGCAGGATGTTGCCTGTCTGCGCGTTGGCGAAAACATGATCGCGCCCAATGTACGAATAGACGTCCATAAAGCCACCGGCGAGCGCCAAGATGATGCCCAGCTCAATAGACTCCGATATCTGTTTGGCACGCTGCATCGTCGTGCATCCTCCTTGTTGACGACTCTCTCGTGCGTTGGCGGAAACATAGCCGCCGTTCATACTGTAACCCATTGACAACATGGCGTGCGCGCGAGACGGGTTCTCCAACGCGCAGATACACAGTCTGGAAACAAACGATCCCCGCATCGACGCGCCGATCCCCAGCTCATGTACTCCCCCAGTCTTTTTAGCCCCGTCCCAAAAAGACTGGTTACAATTACGTGCAGCATACAAACACCGGGAGGGATCGTGGCAAAAAAGCCTCAGCACGCTCAGAACAACCAGCGCAGTCAGCAGGGCAAACAGGGCCAGCAGCAAAAGCGCGGCGGTAAGGCGCAGGCCACGGTCGCCCGCACCAAGCATTCCCAAGCGACG
>DAIMBN010000019.1:12713-32414 GCA_036718335.1 Coriobacteriaceae bacterium | reverse complement strand
GTCGGCGGGGCCATTGTGGCTCTTGACAGCGGATTGGGTCATATGAGCGAGCGGGCCGCATTTGAGACAAGGTGACGTGAAAGAGGAGGGCATTGACCTTCTGGTCATGCCCGACGATTGAACGTCAGATTGCCGCTTAGGGGCGTTTGCAGCGTCGAGCAGTTACGCGGTTCGTAGAACCGCGTAACTAACAAATGAGCATGGCGTCGCCAAAGCTGAAGAAGCGGTAGCGCTCCTCGATGGCGGCGGCGTAGGCATCCATGATCTGGTCGCGGGTGGCAAGTGCGCTCACGAGCATCATGAGCGTGGAGCGCGGCACGTGGAAGTTCGTGATCAGCGCGTCGACCACGTGATAGGTCGAGCCGGGCATGAGGTAGAGCTGCGTCGTCGCATTCTCGCGCACCACGATGTCACCGCGGCCGAGCGTGTCGGCCCCGTCCTCGCGGCCCTCAAAATAGCGCGCCGTCACAGCCGGATCGGACACCGGCGCGTCCGCGTCAAACGCGCTCTCGAGCGAGCGCACTGCGGTAGTGCCGACGGCGATCACACGATGGCCCTCGGCCTTCGCCTTATGCACAGCGTCGACAACCTCCTGCGACACGTGGTAGCGCTCGGTGTGCATCACGTGCTGTGTAGGGTCGTCCTCCTCCACCAGACGGAAGGTATCGATACCCACCTCGAGCTCGACGGCGGCAAACTTCGCACCCTTGGCCTCGATAGCGGCCATGAGCTCGGGAGTAAAGTGCAGACCCGCCGTAGGAGCGGCAGCCGAGTGCTCCTCCTTCATGGCGTAGACGGTCTGGTACTTCTCGGGATCGCCCTCGTAATCGGTAATGTAGGGCGGCAGCGGCACGTGGCCGGCAGCGTGGATGGCCTCGTCGAGCGTGCGCGGGTCGCCGGCGGCATTGCAACCGGCCGGCTCAAAGCGCACCAGACGGCCACCGCGGCTATCGTTAACAAAGTCGACGACCTCGGCCGTCAGCACCACGGGCGCGCCCTCGGGCGCATGGGCGCCGCCCGCACGATACTCAATCTGAGCACCGGGCTTCAGGCGCTTACCCGGCTTGACCAGGCACTCCCAGACATGGCCCAGCGGATCCACATCCTCGCGGCGCTTGAGCAGCAGCGTCTCGACCACGCCGCCCGAGCCGGCCTTGCGACCGATCAGGCGGGCCGGCATCACGCGCGTCTTGTTGATGACGAGCACGTCGCCCGGCTCGATATAGTCGATGATGTCGCGGAAGATGCGGTGCTCAACGGTACCGCCGTGCTCCAGCGGCGTTCCCGCCTGGGAGCCCTTGCGATCAACCACCAGCAGGCGGCAGGAGTCGCGCGGCTCGGCAGGAGCTTGGGCAATCAGTTCCTCGGGAAGGTTGTAGTCAAAATCATCGGTACGCATCTTTGCCTCTTTCACAAAGCGCGTCAGTCGAAAAAATCGACTGACGCGCGCATCATTCTCCCCTGTATCCTATCAGCTTGTTGAGAGAAATATAGTATGGAAACAGATTTGCGACTGTTTTCTCAACGCCCCGCTACTTAAGCGTTGCGTACATCACCGCCTTAATCGTATGCATGCGATTCTCCGCTTCTTGGAAAACACGAGACTTATCGGACTCAAAAACCTCGTCCGTGACTTCCATTTCGGTAACTCCAAACTTCTCAGCAATTTCGGCACCAACAGTAGTATTAGTATCGTGGAAGCTCGGAAGGCAGTGGAGGAAAATCGCCTCGGGCTTTGCCATAGACATCACCTCAGCGGTCACACGATACGGCGACATGAGCTTAATGCGGCTTTCCCACAGCTCTGCGGGCTGACCCATGCCAACCCAAACATCCGTGTAAATTACATCGGCATCACGAGCGCCTTCCTCAATATCCTCTGTAATGGTAATCGTCGATCCATGCTCGGCCGCAATACGACTACATTCTGCAAGGAGTTCAGGATCATAGGATGTAGCCCCCTCCGAATTTCCCCCGATTGGGCCGCAAGAACAGTAGTTAATGCCGAGCTTAGCGCAAATGACCATGAGCGAATCAGCGACGTTTCCGGCCGCCTTACCAAAAAATGTAAGTTTCCTGCCCTTAATCTCTCCAAACTCTTCACGCATGGTCAGAATATCGGCAAGCACTTGAGTCGGGTGAAATTCAGTAGTCAGCCCATTCCAAACGGGAACCCCAGCTTTTGCAGCAAGCTCCTCAACCTTCGCCTGTTCAAAGCCGCGGTATTCAATTCCGTCATACATGCGGCCAAGGACGCGAGCCGTGTCCTCAATCGACTCCTTTTTGCCCATCTGAGACGAGCCCGGATCCAAATAAGTTACACCCATGCCAAGGTCAAGTGCACCAACTTCGAAGGCGCAGCGAGTACGCGTGGAAGTCTTCTCAAATAGCAAAACAATATTCTTGCCTTCAAGGTATTTATGCGGAACACCGGCACGCTTCATGCTTTTGAAGTTAGCAGAAAGCTCAAGCAGATACTCAATCTCTTCCGTCGTGTAATCAAGCAGCTTCAGAAAACTGCGCCCAGCGATATTAACACCCATATTCGCCATCTCCCATCACAGTGGATTTGCAACTAAATATCTTCGCGCCAGAAGGGCATGCTCATGCAGCGCGGGCCACCACGACCGCGGGACAGTTCCTCGGAGGGAACGACCAAAAGTTCCAAACCGTTCTTGTAGAGCTCATCATTTGTGACAACATTGCGCTCGTAAACACAGACTTTACCAGGAGCAACGGCAAGAGTGTTCGACCCGTCGTTCCACTGCTCGCGAGATGCCTCAACCATATCGCCGGCACCGCACTCAATAAGCTGCACCTTCTCCACGCCAGTAGCCATTTCAAGAATATGTTCAAGCGTGTCATCAATCTCTTGAACAGCGACCATTCCCTCAGAGTCACCACGAGTCAGACGATAAACACGAAGGGTCTCAAAAATACCGGGATAAACTGTGAACTTATCGAAATCCACCATGGTGCAAACGGTGTCAAGATGCATGTAAGCATAGCCGTTGGGGATTTTAATAGCGTAAACGGTATCGATCTCAGAATTCCCAGATCCCCAGAACAAATTCTTTGCAAGCTCCTCAATCGCAGCCGCCTCAGTTCGCTGGCTAATTCCAATAGCCAAGGTATGAGCGTTAATGTTAAGCACATCACCGCCCTCGATATGCCAGGGATTCTTATGGTCGTACCAAATCGGAGTCCCTGCATAATCGGGATGGTATTTGAAAATCGCTTCGTAGAAGGGCACTTCACGATCTCGCTGTTTCCAATACATATGGTGAAGCAGAACGCCTTTGCCCACGGAAGCAAGAGGATCGCGAGAGAAATATGAACTCGGAAGAGGCTTCAACACCAAATCATCGGGCTTCGCATCCTCATTATCCATCATACTAAGCGTAGTCGAAACGCGAGGCAGCTCAAGGTCACGATAACGATACCCCCCCATAGCCTCAAGTACAAACTGATACGAATCTGAAATAGCGTCGAGCTTTTCACGAACAGCCTGCTCAAGCATAGGATTGACAATCCCGCTCTCAGCCATAAATGTATCGGTAAACTCAGCGCGAGCCGAGGGGCATGCATCCAGCGCTTCAGCAACGAGTTTCTCCATATAGAGAACCTCAACACCTTCGCTCCTCAGAAGATCCGCAAAGGCATCATGCTCCTTTTGAGCCACATCAAGATAGAAACAGTCGTGAATCCAGACATCATCGAACTCTTCTGCCTTTACGTTCACAAGGTCACGACCGGGGCGGTGAAGCACAACTTTCTTGAGCTTACCAATCTCGCTGTGTACATTCAGTCCTTTAGACATTCCTGTTACTCCATTTCAGCCATGAAACCTACAGGGCAATAAGTCCCGAGATTGCTACGAATACGATATTGATGAGCGACACGACCAAGAAGAATTTCCAAACGGTCTTCCACCACTGGCCAAGCTTGATCTTGCACACGCCCAAACCCGCTACAAGAATGGCGCTAGTAGGACAGATCAAAGACATCGTCGCGCTACCCATGGAGAGAGCCCACACGGCGGCCTCGGGATTAAGGCCCATGAGTTCGGTCAAAGGTCCAAAAATGGGAGCGGTCAGTGCTGCAAGGCCAGATGAGCTGGGAACCAGAATCGCCAGGAGGTTCTCAACCGCATAAAGAAGCGTAGTAAAGAGAACCGCCGGGATGCCGCCCAGACCAGTGGCGAGCGCATTGAGGATGGTATCGATGATCATGCCGTCAGAGGCAATGACAAGGATGCCACGCGCAAGTCCAACGACAATTGCCGAGAAAGCAAAGTCAGCGATACCCGCAACAAATTCCTGAGCGATGACGTCCTGACTAAAGCCCGCAATAACACCAGCCAACAGGCCCATGGCCAAAAAGACCGCAGAAATCTCGTTCATATACCAGCCCTGGGTCACAAGTCCCCAGATGATAAGGCACATACCAGCGATAAATACCGCAAGCACGCCTTTTTGACGACCCGTAAATTCCGCGTCAAGGGCAGATTCATCGGCAGCGAACTCGACTTTCTTGGCGATATCATCCTCAAATGTGATCGATGACTCAGGGTTCTTCTTTACCCTTCGTGCATAGAGGACAACCCAAGTAATTGCAACGGCAGTCAAAACAACCCAGGCAATCATACGCAGCCACAGCTGGGGGTTGCCCTGAATACCAAGAATACCTTGCGCAATGAGAACATTAAACGGATTAATCGTTGAGGCGATGTAACCCGTGCGCGCTCCAACGAACACGACCATGAACGCCGTCATCGAGTCGAAGCCCATAGCCATCATAATTGGCATGAAGATCGCAAAGAACGGGAGAGTTTCTTCCGCCATGCCAAAGCTCGTTCCGCCCAATGCAAAGAGAACCATCGCAATAGGAATAATTAGAATGTCTTTGTTCTTAAAGCGGCGAACGACACGACCCATTCCGCTCGTGATAGCGCCCGTTTTAGTAATAACCTGAAACGAACCGCCCACAATCAAGATGAATGCAACGACCTCAATTGCCTCTTGTATACCGCGCGTTGGAGCCTGAAGAACATCGAAGACGCCTTGTCTGAGATCTACTTCATCCCCGGTTTCCTCGTCAATATATGTCTTTTCACTCTGCTCATACGTACCTGCGACAGTGACTTCACGACCGTTCACCTCCTGACGCTGATAGGACCCAGAGGGAACAATCCACGTGAGAACAGCGAAGATGACCATAAGTGCAAAGATGATCGCATATACGTGCGGGACCTTGAACTGCTTGATGCCTTTCGAACTTTCCGCTGCCATATCTCCTCCTTCATTCCTTTTCCCATCTATCCAGCTGGCACCATAAATGTATGAGGTTGCTCAGCGGCGGTCGGCCAACCATCGCCATCGTGTCGCTTTTCACCTATGAACGGCAGCTAAAGTGACGTTATTAATCAATCTGATATTTAAAATTGATGTTATTTATCAATTACATACGTCTTTTAACTTTTCCGCAACACAACAAGGAACCTGCCTTAGCCTTATATAAAAACCAGCAGGACAGGAGACAGACATGCAAGGCGTACACATAACAAATGAAATCGGTCATTTAAAAGCCGTACTTGTCCATCGACCAGGAACTGAAACACAAAACTACCCTGATACCGACTTCAGCCAAGTTTTCTCCCTGCGAAAATGGAGCGGTCGTTTTGACCTCGACAAAGCAATATATGAGCACGATTCCATGGTTCAATTGCTTGAGAAGCATGGCGTAGAAACCATTGAAATTAGGGACCTTCTCGAAGACTCACTTGAAACTGAGCCCCAATCACTTAAATGTTTTATTGATGACTACCTCCGTTGCAGTGGGGCAACAGGCAGAGAGTTCCTCGAGACAATAACCCAGCTGTTTGAGAACGCTAAGAACACCCAGGAATTGGTGAATATAGTACTTAACGGCATTCGGTTTGGAGACACTGAGCTATGTTCAAACCAGTCGGAAACACTACGGGCGCTCGTGCACGAGCAATTTGACCCCGCCTCGCTCTTGGTCAATCCCCTCAACACGCTTTTTTTCACTCGTGATCCTGCTGTGGTAGTCGGAGACGGCATCATCCTAAATCATATGTATTGGCCTGAGCGTGATCGTGAGATCGCCTTATACCGGCAGATATTCACCCACCACAAGATCATGGGAGAAACCCCGGTATGTGATTTGAACAGGAGTAGTTACCATATCGAAGGCGGAGACATTCTTGTTATCAGTGCTAAGACATTATTAGTTGGAATCTCTGACCGAACTGAACCCGCCGCCGTCGAGTCACTTGCCAAAGAGCTCCTGACCTCAAATAAATTCCAGACTACCGAGCTAATTGCGATTCGAGTCCCCTCTGACGGGCTGCGTATCCACCTCGATACGTTCATAAGTAGAATTGATCACGACGCGTTCCTCATCGATCGTGAGATATGCAATGCCGTTGATGCATACAGCATTCAACTAAAACGATCCGGAAAGGGCCTTACGATCACTCCTATCGATCGCACGATTCCGGAAATACTCTCTGCAGCCTGTTGCGAACCAATAAAAGTAATTGACTGCGGAGGCGGGAATCAAACCGCCTACGAAAGAGAGCGCCGGAACAACGCAACGTCTATCCTTGCGCTCTCGCCAGGAAAACTATGCGTATATGAAGAAAACGTTTGGACCAACGAAGCGCTTGAGAAAGCAGGAATGGAATTATTCCCGTTATCCATTGACGAGCTCACCAAAGGCTATGGTGGCACAAACTGTCTATGCCTCCCTCTGTGGCGAGAGGATCTATAGCCATGGGCTTCGGGGCAAATATTCGTAAACTCCGCACCATGGAGCATCTTGGTCAGGCGCAACTTGCAGAGATGTTGGGGGTATCTAAAGAGACCGTTTGTCGTTGGGAAAAAAGTCGGTATGCCCCCCGTGAGCGCCATATTGAAAAGTTACAAGCGCTCTTCGGTTGCACCCGCGATGAACTTGTTGGCGAGGAAAACGGTTTGGCCGTAAAGCTCGCAAATAAAAGAATCGTCACCGACGAAGACCCTGCTATCCACGAAATGGAGGGCGCATTTCCCGTCATCGATATCGAATCGCAAAAGCGCCGCATCACGCACAGCCAACAAAATGCTTGCGCGCCTGTAGACGTAGCCAAGCGTCACCCACATAGCGTTTTCGTTAAAATCAAAGGTGACGAAATGTCCCGCATTTACCCTCCCGGCAGCTTACTACTTGTCGATACCACCGCAAAGCCTTGGAACGGCTGTGCTGTATTGGCGCTCGCAGACGGTAAAACACCGGTAATTAGGCGATTTGCAGAAGGAAACGACATGATTGTGCTGTCGTCCCATTCATATGCAACAGCAAGTCCGGATCTGATGTCTAACAAACGGAGGATTAGAATCATAGGAGTCGTCGTTTGGTATCAAGCGAGCCACGATCACACGCTTAATTAAATCGACTTTCCCAAAAACGACCGTACCGCACAGACAGCTCAAAGCCCCAGCCCAAAATGAACTACTTTTTGGACGCTTTGCGCTCGTCGCGGATGCGGGCGCGGTCCATGGCCGCCTCGACAGCCGAGAAGCGGCAACCACAGTAGTTCTGCCGATACATGCCCAGCTCGCGCGAACGGCGTGTCGCCTCGGGGTAATACGGACGAAAATCGCGAATCACCGGAGTGAGACCGCGGGCGGCAGCCAGACGCTCCAACACATCATTGCAGGTTTCGAACAACTGATACGGCGAGACGGCGAGCGTCGTACCCACAAACTCAAACCCACATTCCCGGGCCACACGGCACGCCTCGGCCAAGCGCAGGGCATAGCACGCACGACAGCGACGGGGCCGATCGGCACCCAGCGGTGCCACGCCGGCCTCCCAGCGCTCACGGTCCTCCCCCGCCTCGATAAGCTCGATGTCGCCATCGGCACACCACCGGCGCAGCTCGTCCAAACGCCGCTGCCATTCATCGTGCGGCTGAATATTGGGGTTTGTCCAGCAGATTGTGGGCTCAAACCCTTCCTCGCGCAGCAGGTGGACCGGCTCAAGAGAGCACGGCGCACAGCAGGCGTGCAACAACAACGGCTTCATCGACATCTCCTCACCCGAAAAAGCGCACGCCGAAGGACGTGTCCTCGCAGGCGACAATGCGGCGGTCGCGCAAAATGGTCCGCACGTAATACCAGTCGCCCACACAGCCCGACAAGTGCAAACCATCCGCCAGGTAGCACAGCAGCGGATAGCCCGAGAACGCAAGCCCCAGGGCAAACGTTGTCGTCACAACAACCGTCGGCGCTAGGCAAATGACCATGTACCGCCGGCGCGAATACACCACGCCCTCGGCGCAGGCGTAAATCATGCAGGTTTCGAGATTTGCCCCAAAGGTCACCCGAGCACCGGCGGGCGCAAACAGCTTAAAGAACACCGCATGCACCAGCTCGTGCACGGCAAATGACGCCGCCGAAACCGCAGTCAAACCGACTATCCAGCCCAAAACGGCCGTCCAACCGCCCGCGTCAGCCGCATCCAAGTCCGCGGGCCCACCCAGCAGCATAAACACCGGCACCAGGCACACGGCAAATGCGCCGAGCACGGCCATCCCCCACACAAAGCAGGCGTGCAGAAAATCCTCGTCCTCAAACGCATGTATGTTGGAAATCTCATTCATAGCATCTTAGGATAGCGCCCCTGCCACGTACCCGTCCGCATGTGCGATAATGTCGAACGATATGCACGAATTGACCACCGCGCCGCCGAGTCCCACGCCCGGCTGCGCTCTCACCATATGCGAAGGAGTCCCATGGCATCCAAATACTCCATGAACGACCGTCCCAGCTGGCCTCGCCGCGCCATCGTTACCGCCGGCGAGCCCTACGGCAACAAGGGCCTTCACTTTGGCCACGTTGGCGGCGTCTTTGTCCCGGCCGACTTCTTCGCCCGCTTCCTGCGCGACCGTCTGGGCCGCGAGAACGTCATCTTCACCTCGGGCACCGACTGCTACGGCTCGCCCATCATGGAGAGTTACCGCAAGCTCAAGGAGAACGAGGGCTACGATAAGTCCATCGGCGAGTACGTCGAGTCCAATCACTCCCGCCAGGCCGCGACCCTCAACAACTACAACATCAGCTGTGACATCTACGGCGGCTCGGGCCTTGAGCCGGCTGCGCAGATTCACAACGAGGTGACCGCCGAGATTATCGAGCGTCTGCACGAGCAGGGCACCATCTCCAAGCGCTCCACGCTGCAGTTCTACGATGCCAAGGCCGGCACGTTCCTCAACGGCCGTCAGGTGATCGGCCGCTGCCCCATCCAGGGCTGCAAGTCCGAGAAGGCCTATGCCGACGAGTGCGACCTGGGCCACCAGTTTGAGCCCGAGGAGCTCATCGCGCCTAAGAGCCAGCTCACCGGCGAGGTGCCCGAGCTGCGCCCGGTCGACAACCTCTACTTCGACCTGCCGGCCTACCTCGACTTTATGAAGACCTATACCGCCAAGCTCGCCCAGAACCCGCAGGTTCGTTCCGTGGTCTCCAAGACCATGGAGGAGTGGCTGCTGCCGGCTCAGCTCTACATCCAGAACAAGTTCCGCGAGGCCTTCGATGCCGTCGAGGATCAGCTTCCCGAGCACACCGTCCTGGAACCCGAGGGCAACAAGAGCAGCTTTACCGTCACCTTCCCCAGCTGGAAGGAGCGCGACGATGCCCACGCGGTGCTCGCCAACGGTGGCGTGCGTTTCCGCAGCGGCAAGGCACTCGTGCCCTTCCGCATCACCGGCAACATCGACTGGGGCGTTCCGGTGCCCGAGGTCGATGGCGTCTCCGACGTCACCTGCTGGTGCTGGCCCGAGAGCCTGTGGGCGCCCATCAGCTATACGCGTACCGTGCTCGCACGCGATGCCAAGGCCGCCGGCGTGACCGAGGGCGTCGCCGCCCAGGATGCCGCCCTCATGGGCGAGCCCGCTGCCGATTCCACACAGGTACCCGCTCCCACCTACCAGCACAGCTCGCTCGACTGGCGCGACTGGTGGTGCTCTGACGACGCTCAGATCTACCAGTTCATCGGTCAGGACAACATCTATTTCTACTGCATCGCTCAGACCGCCATGTGGGAGGCCCTGGGTTGGGACCTTACGCAGAGCACCGTCAGCGCCTGCTATCACCTGCTCTACATGGGCAAAAAAGCCAGCTCGTCCTCGCAGACGCCTCCCCCGCCGGCAGACGACCTGCTCAACCACTACACCTGCGAGCAGATGCGCGCGCACTGGCTGTCGCTCGGCCTGTCCGAAAAGCCGGTGAGCTTTAGCCCCAAGGCATACGACACGCGTGTGACCGGCAAGGACAAGGACGGCAACGAGGTGCGCGCCTGCGACGACAAGCGCGTTATCGATCCGGCCCTTAAGGAGAGCGCGCTGCTGACCGGCGTCTTCAACCGCCTGGCCCGCAGCTGCTTCTACGGCGTTGCCATCAAGGAAGGCGACGAGAGCCCCTACCGCAACGGCTGCATCCCCGCCGGTGCCGCTTCTGACACCGTGGTCGAAGCCGCCCAGCAGGCAGCTCTCGCCTTTGAGCAGGCCATGTACAAGTTCGAGACGCACCGCGCGCTCGCCGTGTGCGACGACTACCTGCGTGCCGCCAACAAGCGCTGGAGCGACGCCTCCAAGGCCGCCAACAAGCTCGAGGGCGAGTCGGCCAGTGCCGCGATGACGCAGGCCCTCGTCGACGCCTTTACCGAGCTGCGCGTGGCGACCGTCCTGATGCACGGCATCGTCCCGGCCGGCTGCGAGCTCATCTGCGAGTATTTCGACGTCGACCCCGTCGCCTTCTTTAGCTGGGACAACATCTTTGCCTCCACGGACGAGTTCGTGGAGAGCCTGGGCGAGAAGCCCGGCGAGCACCGCGTGAAGCCGCTGCCCCCGCGCTTCGACTTCTTCAGCAAGCACGAGAGCCAGTACTAGGCCAACGCCAAGGCAGAGTAGTCAATTTGGGACGGGGCTATTTTAGCTACCCCGTCCCAAATTTAACTACAACGCCTGCCGAAACGGACGGGTAGCTAAAATAGCCCCGTCCCAAATTGACTACTTTTAATGGAATGGGAAGGAAAGACGGATGTCCAAGCAGCGTCGTCGTAAGCAGAAAAAGCAGGTTAAGCCCGAGCTCAAGCTCAGGCAGTTTGCCGCTACCGAGCTTTCCGACCAGCTTGCCGCCCTTCCCTGCGCCACCGACCTGCCGCGCTTCATGGTCGACACGGTCGCCGGCGCCTATGCACCCGCCGATGCCGAGCTCATGATCGAAGGCTTTGGCGCTGCGGCCACGCGCCCAGTCACACTGCGCGCCAACACGCTCAAGGCGACCGCCGAAGACATCGCTGCCGCACTCGACGAGGCCGGCATCGCGCACCAAACCGTTACCTGGTATCCGGACGCCTTCATCCTGCCCGAGGCCCAGGTTTCCGACCTGTGGGACCTCGACATCTACCGCGACGGCAAGATCTACTTGCAAAGTCTGTCGTCCATGATGCCGCCGTTGGTCCTGGGCGCTCAGGCCGGCGAGGACATCCTGGACATGTGCGCGGCCCCCGGTGGCAAGACGACGCAGATCGCCGCCCTCACCCAGGGCCAGGCACACCTCACGGCCTGCGAGATGAGCATTCCCCGCGCCGAGAAGCTCGAAGCCAACCTCCACCGCCAAGACGCAAAAAACGTGCCCGTCATGCGCATCGACGCACGCGAGCTCGACGAGTTCTTCCGCTTTGACCGCATCCTGCTCGACGCCCCCTGCACCGGCACGGGCACCGTCATCAGCGGCAACGAAAAGAGTCTGCGCGGCCTCACCGAGCAGTTGCTCGGCAAGTGCGCCCGCTCGCAGCGAGCACTTCTGGACCGCGCCATGGGAGCCCTCAAACCGGGCGGCACGCTCGTCTATTCGACTTGTTCGATCTTGCCGCAGGAAAACGAGGACGCCCTGCAAGAGGCCCTCGACAAGCACATGGACTGCGAGCTTATCCCCCTCGACGGCACGCCGAGCGAAAGTGAAACGCGCCGTGCTCAGGAAGCTGGCGAAGAGCCGCGCGTCGAGTGCAACGCCCTCACCGAGGCCATCGCCGCCGGCCACGTCTCGTCCGTCGCCAACGGAATGCCCGGCACGCTGACCATTCCGCCCAGCCGCGACTTTGAGGGCTTCTACATCGCCCTGATCCGAAAACGCAGCTAGCGCACGGATTCAAAACTCAACAAACTATCTCTGTGCGCGCTTGTCCTGCTGGTCACGGTGCTGCTTAAGCGCCTCGCGTTCCTTGCGCTCGGCTCTTTTGCCCTTAATGGCCGTGACCACCAAGTAGATGATCGCGGCGGCAACGATTGCGCCCACACACAGGCCAATCGAGCCCAACATTGCTGTGAATTCCATACCGCGTCACCTCTCTTTTAAACGGGACATTCAAGATAGCACCTCAATACCCGCCACCACAGCTCCTTCACGTTCGCCGGCCTTTCGGTCTAACGGATGGCGCGGCGGGGAAAAATCAACTCGTCAAACGATTTAGCAAGCACAACGCTGCCGGCACCCTGCCGGCCACCATCGCATAGAATCGAGCCCCCATGGATACTCTCAACGATTTGAACGAGCGCGTCGACGCCTTTGTCGGCACCAGTTCCTTCGACGCGCCTGCCGCGACTAACGACCAGGCCCCCATCGATGTTCCCGCCGAGGTTCACGAGGACATCGTCGCCTCGGTCGATTTTTCCGAGGTCGAGCTCGCAGACGAGTTCACCGAGCCCCAGGTAGCCGTGACCCCCAACGGAATGCTCCCCATGGAGCCGCTGCCCATCGACGGGCGTCTGCGCAAGGCGGCCCTCCGCATGCCCGACGAGATCGAGGAGGCCAGCGGCTTTACGCTCTTCGGCCGTCGCATCAAGTCGCTTATCTACACCACCGACGTGGCGGTCATCCGCAACTCCAACGCCGATGCCGTCTTTGCCGTTTACCCCTTCACGCCACAGCCTGCCATTACGCAGGCGCTGTTGACTGTCGCCGAGTGCCCGGTCTTTGTAGGCGTGGGCGGCGGAACTACGACCGGTAAGCGCTCCGTACAGATGGCAGCCGTCTCCGAGATGCAGGGCGCGGCGGGCTGTGTGGTCAACTCCCCCGCCACTGCCGAGATGGTCGAGCACATCACCAACATCGCCGACATCCCCGTCATCGCCACAGTCGTACGTTGCGACGATGATGCGCATGCCAAAGTGCGCGCCGGAGCCAAGATTCTCAACATCGCCGCCGGCAAAAACACGCCCCAGGTCCTACGTGAACTGCGCGAGCACTATCCCAACCTGCCGCTCATCGCACCGGGCGGCAAAACACCCGAGAGCATCCACGAGACCATCGCCGCCGGCGCCAACGCCATCATTTGGACGCCGCCTTCGGCCCAGCAGCTACAGACCGACATGATGCAGCGCTACCGCAAGATGAAAGAAGACGCCACGCCCGTCATCTCGCGCGACGATGTGCCCATTATCGACCAGGTCGCCGCCGCCGAGGTCAGCCAGGTCGAGAACATGAATCCCGACGTGCCGATTCCCGACGAGGTTATCGAACGCGTCGCTTCGATCCACGAGCGTGTCGAGGAGCATCGCGCCAACCGCGGCCTTAAGCCATCACTGCACGGCTTCTTCTTCCGCGGAAAGAAACGCTAGCCGCAACAGCAAGGCCCGCCCCACAAACGTGAGACGGGCCGTTTTCGTTTGAGCAATCATGCAGCAACGTGATGGGGCAAATTAATCCACGCGCTTGTCGCCCATAAAGAAGAGCGCCACCGTACCAGGTCCGGTATGCGAGCCAATCAGAGTACCGATGTCATTGATCTCAATCTTGCCTTTAAGCTGCGGAACCTGTTCCTCAATCAGCGCCGCAACTGCCTCGGCATCCTCGCGGCACGCCGAGTGCGACATGATGCACTTACCCGAATAATCCGTACCGCCCTGCACGTGTGCCATCATGGTCTTAGCCATCTCGGAAATCGCGCGCTTCTTAGTGCGAATTTTCTCACGTGGCGACAGCTTACCTTCGCAATCGACCGTCATAAGCGGGCAAATCTTAAGCGCCGTGCCAATGATCGCGCTCGCGGCCGAAATGCGACCGCCGCGCAGGTAGCTCGACAGATCGGTCGAGAAGAACCAGTGGTGCAGGTTGAGTTTATGCTCCTCAATCCAAGCGGCCGTCTCGTCGAGTGAAGCCCCGCTATCGCGCACGTCGGCGGCATATTCCAGCAACAGACCAAAGCCCGAAGACGCCCCAGCGAATCGATGACGCGCACCTTGCCGCCCTGGGGATAGCGATCCGCGAGCATCTGCGCCGCGACGCAGGCCGATCCATACGTGCCCGAAATACCCGACGACAACGTCAGGTGCAGCACGTCTTTACCCTCGGCAACAAACGGCTCCCAAAACTCCTCGTACTCACCCACGCTCACCTGAGACGTCTTGGGCATGGCGCCCGCGGCAATCTGGGCAAAAAACTTGTCCGGCGTAATCGACTGATACAGATCGTCCGTATAAACAACATCGTCGATCTCGTAATGAAAACACACGACAGGGATATTGCGCGCCGCAAAGAACTCACGGGTTCGGTCGGCGGCGGATTCACAGGTCAGGACAAAATCACTCATATGAGGCTCCTTACTCATTGCTGCGCAAATTATCGCACAGTGAGCCTACATGCGGTACATATGTCCACTATTTACCAAATCGAACCAAATATAGTGAACATCTTTACCACCATCGTCTCCACCGGCCCCATGCATAAATATCTGAGAAAACACCCTCTGTCGTCTCCACCCAACCGACACATCTACCTTCACTAAATCGATTTACCAAACCGTTCAGCCGACAATTCAGCCGCTGGCGCAAAATCGAAACAAAAGCGGCGCATACTGATAAACGTTTGATGCTGTTTATCAGTTTTACCAGCCCCATCGGAAGGTGTTTCATGGTCGCATTCGATCGCAACCCGCAAGACTTCAAGTATCTGCGCCTGCTGTCGAGACAGTTTCCCACCGAACAATCCGCATTTACCGAAATTATCAACCTCTCGGCCATCCTTAACCTACCCAAGGGCACCGAGCATTTTATGAGCGACGTGCATGGTGAGTACGAAGCCTTTATGCACATCCTCAACAACTGCTCGGGCGTCGTGCGCGAACATGTCGACGAGATCTTTGGCGACACGCTCTCCTTTGACGAAAAGGGCGAGCTGTGTACGCTCATCTACTACCCGCGCGAGAAGATCGACCTGGTCCGCAGTCAGCGCGAGGACTCGCCCACCTGGTACAAGACGATGCTTGACCAGCTCATCATGGTCGCTCGCTCACTTTCAAGCCGCTACACGCGCTCCAAGGTGCGTAAGGCCATCCCGCGCGATTACGCCTATATCATCGACGAGTTGTTGCACACGCACCCGGACGAGAACAACTATCGCGTGCGCTATCACGAGCGCATCGTGGAGTCCATCCTGGAGACCGCCAGCGCCGACGACTTTATTGAGTCGCTCGCCTCGCTCATCAAGCGCCTGGCCGTCGACCACCTGCACCTGGTGGGCGACATCTTCGACCGCGGCGGCGGCGCGGCCAAGATTATGGACCGTCTGCTCACCTACCATTCGCTCGACATCCAGTGGGGCAACCACGACCTGCTGTGGATGGGCGCTGCGGCCGGTGAGCCCGCCTGCATCGCCACGGTGTTGCGCAACAACCTACGCTACGACAACTACGAGATCCTGGAGAACGACTACGGCATCTCGCTGCGTGAGCTTGTCGCCTTTGCCGATGCCACCTACACCGCCGGTGAGTCCATCACCCCGCTGATCAAGGCCATCAACGTGCTGCTCTTTAAGCTCGAGGGCCAGATTATCCAGCGCCACCCCGAGTTCGATATGACTGACCGCCTGTTACTCGACAAGATCGACCACGACACCGGCACGGTCACGCTCGCCGACGGCAGCGTGTGGCCGCTCACGACCAACGACTTCCCCACCGTCGACCCGGCGGACCCCTATACGCTCACGTCTCAGGAGCAGCACATCATCGACAAGCTCGTGTCCGAGTTTGTCACCGCCGATCACCTGCATCGCCATATCGATTTCCTCTATTCCCACGGCTCGATGTACAAGGTCGCCAACGGCAACCTGCTCTTCCATGGCTGCGTGCCGCTCAACGAGGACGGCACCTTTAGCAGCATGAACTGCCTGGGCACCTGGCACGCTGGCCGTGATTATCTCGATTTTTGCGACCACATCGCCCGCCGCGCGTGGCGCGTGGGCGACCGCGATGCCCTCGACTGGATGTGGTACCTGTGGATTGGCTTCAATTCACCCGCCAGCGGACGCCTGGTGCGTACCTTTGAGCGCGCCTATATCGCCGATAAGAGCTCCTGGGTCGAGCCGATGGACCCGTACTTTACGCTTACCAAGTCGCCCTCGGTCTGCGATGATATCATGCGCGAGTTTGGCGTCGCGCCCATGGCATGCTCGCCGACCGGCCACATCATCAACGGCCACACGCCCGTTAAAACCACCAAGGGCGAGCAGCCCATCCGCGCCGAGGGCAAGCTGCTGGTCATCGATGGCGGCTTCTGCCGCGCTTACCATCCCAAGACGGGCATCGCCGGCTATACGCTCATCTCGAGCTCGCGCGGCTGCCGCCTCAAGTCGCACCGGGCCTTTACGACGGTTGCCGAGGCACTCACGCGCAACGTGGACATCGAAAGCGAGACCAACCGTTTTGACCAAGCAGACCGTCGCCGCATGGTGAGCGACACCGATACTGGCGCCAAGATTCGCAGCCAGATCCAGGATCTGCGCCAGCTGCTCGATGCATATAGAAACGGTGCTATCGAGGAGCGCGTCTAGCCCCACCCGCGGGGATTGGCTAAACTTGCTGAGTTTGTCATCCCCATGGCGTCCCCGCGCCACCCTAAGGCAGGTACCATGCAAAAGCTCCTTGCGCAGATCATGAAATTTGGCGTCGTCGGTGTCATTGCCACGGTTATCGACTTTGGCATTATGAATCTGCTCCACTACGGTCTCGGCCTCAACATCCTAATCGCCAACACCAGCGGCTTTATCATCTCGCTCATCTTTAACTACCTCGCAAGCATGAAGTACGTGTTTGCGCACAAGGAAGGCATGAGCCGCCGCCGCGAGTTCATCATCTTTGTCGTGCTGTCCGTGATCGGTTTGGTGCTCAACGACGGCATCGTGCTGGCGCTCAACGCCGGCCTGGGACTCGAGGCCAATATCGCCAAGATCTGCGCCACCGCGCTTGTCATGGTCTACAACTTTGTGACCCGAAAAATCTTCCTGGAGGGCGACGAGACAAAATAGCTCGAAACCCCTGCAGCATTACGGCGCCCACGGACGACGCGCACTCAGCGCAGTATCGTCCGTGGGTGTCGCTCGTTTACGGGCAAATTTTCAACGTTTGCGGATTAGCTCTTGAAAATTTGGCGAGTTCATATAGTTCTTGGCAAAGACCTTACGTTTCCCTTGTAAAAGCTCTAAAGTATCCTCTGCTCGATTCATCAACGCATTGGATGTGATTACGTGCGCAAGGCGCTGGCACAACCTCATACCAAGCAGTTCCTCAAGTTTGCTGTCGTGGGTCTTATCTCCTTTGGCATCGACTGGGGCATGCTCATTGCGCTCGTCGAGCTGTTCCACCTCGACTTTTTGATGAGCACCACGGTTTCGTTTATCACGTCCGTCGTGGTCAACTACTGGCTCAGCATGAAGTACGTGTTCGACCACCGCGAAGGCATGAGCCGCAAGCGCGAGTTCACGATCTTCACCATCCTGTCGGTGATCGGCCTGGGCCTCAACGACCTGTACATGTTTGTGGGCGTCACGTTTTTGAGCATCGGCTACCAGGCCATGAAGGCCATCGCCACGTTCCTCGTCACCTGGTACAACTACTTCAGCCGCCGCTTCTTCCTCGAGGGCGCACGGTCATAGTCGATTCACTATTTGCTTGAATGTATAACCGGTTGGAATTCCCATTCCAACCGGTTTTTTGTTTGCCGAGAGATCCGGCGACCCAGTCCCATTCGCACGAAAAACGGGCGGCCCGGATGTTTGTCCGAACCGCCCGTCTGGCGCGCTATGTCGAGGCCTCTAGCCTGTAACGTAATACCAGACTACGTTGTCGCCGTTTGAGAGAACGTAGTTACTACAGGCCGTCATGGGCGTTGTGCCGTTGACGGAGTACATCCACCCGCTCGTGCCGCCGTACTGTTTCTCGGCCAAACCACCAATCGCGGAAACATACGTGCCGTACGACGAGCCGTGTGCGTTGACAGAAAGGCCTAGCGCGCACAGGGCATCGTAAACGGTAGCGCCTTCGTTAAAGGTAAAGGTGCCGCCAGAGGACACGGGATTGCCCACAGCGCTCGATGTGACCGAAACCGTCACCGTAACGTAGTTGGACTCCTGTGAGCCGCTTTGGCTGCCCGAGGAGGCGTTTCCACCATTAGAGGATGAGGCTCCATCAGACGACTGGCCACCGCCCGAAGAAGCACCGCCAGACGCATTGGAAGTATCACCGGCTCCCGTATTTTCGGCAGCGGATTTATCGCCAGACTTCTTGCCGCCCCGGTCCTCGGACTTCTTGCTATCCGAGTTTTTGTCCGATTCCTTGTTTGAAGACTCGGAATCGTCCTTGGCGTCGTTCGAACCCTTGGGCTCGTCTTTTGCATCATTCGAAGATTTGGAATCCTTGGAACTGGCCTCGCCCGAAGCGGCAGACGAGCCAGACCCCTTGGAGTCCTTGGTGACGACGCTCTCCCCCGTCACGGTCTGAATGATCCAGTCGATGGACCAGGCACCGCTTGTGGAAGGATGGACGAAACCCAGCGAGACGACGATCAGCGCAATGCACGCGGCGGTCAGGACGCCAGTAAGCGCCTTCCATCGAGGGGCGGACGCCGCCGAAGCGGCGCCCTGCTGCTTTGCATCGTCGAGCTGAATGAACGAGGAATCTGGTTGCTTGGGGTCAGCGTCCTTGGATTTATTGGACACAGCCCTCACCTACCGACGTTTGGTGAACACGAACACGCCGACGATGGCGAGTCCGATGACGCCGGCGGCAACGCCAACAATGGCGAGCGGATTGGTGCCAGTCTCCTGCTCGGAAGCACCAGAGGGCTTCTTAGCAGTGGTCGTGGAAGCAGCGCCCGTATCGGACTTGGAATCGGACTTCTTGTCGGACTTGCTGTCCTTCTTGTCAGACTTCTTGTCAGACTTCTTCTCGTCCTTCTTATCGGACTTATCGGAGTCCTTCTTGTCGGACTTGTTGTCCTTGGTCTCGGTCTTGGTCGACACCGTCGTCTTGGTCGTCGGCTTATGACCCGGGGCGACAGCGCCGCCCTTCGAGCCGGAGCCGGAACCCGTGCCAGTGCCAGCGCCAGTGCCGGAACCAGTACCGGTACCAGAACCGCCGCCGCCATTCGAACCAGCGCCGCCATTACCGCCAGGGTTAACGGCATTCTTGGTCCACTTGGCATACAGCGTCAGATCGGCCGTCACCGGCGTGCTAAAGTCATACGCCTGCGTGCAAGCCTCATCGGTGAACCAACCGCCGAAAGTGTAGCCATCGCGCGTCGGATCGGCCGGCTTGACCAGCTTGCCATCGGCCGTAGCAACAAACTTAGTGTCGCAAGCAGAC
>DAIMBN010000019.1:0-12703 GCA_036718335.1 Coriobacteriaceae bacterium | reverse complement strand
CCGCCGTTGGAGTTAAAGGCAACCGTCCAAGACTCGACAGCTCCAAGTTTAAACAGCGTGCCCGAATCATTAATGTAGTAGAGATTGCCAGAGGCATCGGCAATGACCGGAGAGTCACAGTACTGGTAATGGCCAGCCGCATCATAAATCTGCGTCGCCTCTGCATCGCCGAGCGTATAGCGATACACGCCACCACCAGCAGAGTAGTTGACGTAATCCTTGCTATCCGCGCTGTTAACGGTGAAGTACACATAGGTCTTGCCGCCCTGAACACTCACCAGCGGAGTAGCAGCAATACCGTTAAATCCGGCCGGAAGTTCTTTACCGTCAGCAGCGGTGACCATCGTGGTCTTGCCGGTCTTCAGATTATAGAGAGCCAGAGCAGAGCCAGTAGCCGTCTGTCCGCCGACAATCAAGTTTTCGCCAGCCACCGCCGGTGCGCTCATGTTATTAGTAAGACCCAGATCGACCGTCTTCTGCTCGCTCAGTACGCCCTTCGCCGAAAGCGAAATCACATGGAGCTTTCCATCGTGCGTCATCTGATAGAAGGTCGAACCATTGGACGGATCGGCGATACAGTCGGCGTTCGCGAGAGCGCCGAGCTTCATGGTCGAAACGACATCGCCCGTCGTCTTATCAATGCACTTAAGCGTACCCGCGCTCGTAGGAACGATGGCATACTTATCCGTCAAAGCCGCACCAGTCCAGTAATAGCCCTCGGCAGGGTCGATGTTCTGCCAAGAAACTTCGCCCGTGGCAATCTTAATGCGCGCAAAGGAGCCATTGCCGTAGGTCGCGTTGTAATTCTCGTCATACG
The DNA here is from genome assembly GCA_036718335.1 of Coriobacteriaceae bacterium. Taxonomy (GTDB): domain Bacteria; phylum Actinomycetota; class Coriobacteriia; order Coriobacteriales; family Coriobacteriaceae; genus Collinsella. The sequence continues at coordinate 11,886 of DAIMBN010000019.1, read as the reverse complement.
AAATATCGACCGAGCCTACATAGACGTACTCGCCGTCCGAAACGACGGTGCAGGAGCTCTGCGTCAAGTCCGTCAAGCCAGGCGTCAGCCACTTGCAGATCAGCTTGTCTGCAGTAATCGCCTGGACCGCACCGCCGTTGAGCGGAACGATGATAAGGCCATTGGTATAGATCGGACGAGAGGTATAGCTCACCTTGGAGGCAAGCGGCGCAGAGGCAACCTTTTTGCCCGTGGACGAATCGATCTTAATGAGCTCGTTCTCGGTCGCGATGTACACAAAGCCGTTAGCGATGACAGGTTCGCTGCAGTTGGCATACTGCTGACCAGACTCGGCCTTCCAATCGAAGGCCCACTTAAGACCGGCGGCCTGCGCAGGCGTCTTGGCATCCGTTACGGTCGAACCGTTGCCACTGTTGCCGTAGCCAGCCCACTCGGCATCCCAATCAGGAGTCGTCGCACTCGGGTCCACGACAATCTTGTCGGGATCGGGCATGGGCGAATTATCGGTGGTATAGGCAAGCGTGACCTTATCGCCGCTCTTGAGGGTAATCTGATTGGCGCAGAGTAAGGAGGGCTCTCCGTTGATATACAGATGCCAATATTTATTGGTCGCAGCATCCCAACCATACGGCTTGTGATCGAACGGCGAAGTAATGGAATTCAGGAACCAGTACTCACCACTCTGGGAGCCGTTGTACGCAACGCCCTTGGCCTTCAGAACTGCCTCAATAAGGTTCTGGGCCGTGGAGCCTTCGGGCAGAGAAACATTGCTTGCCGTGCCCCAACGCGTATTGTTCCCGTTGACATCGGGACCGATAACATCGGCGGATCCAAGCACCTGACCGGGGAGGGCATCGGCGTCAGCACCATACATAAAGGTGACGGCGTCACCCTCCTGGAGCTTGTAGGCACCGGCGCCAACGTCGGCGAACTTGCCATTTACGTAGAAGCGCCAATAGCTCTTGGTCGCAGCATCCCAGCCATAGGACTTACCATCAAACGGCGAAGTAATGCCGTTGAGGAACCAGCCCCAAGACGATTCGCCAGCATCGAGAGTAAGGCCGGTCTGCTCAAGGAGATCCTTGGCAGTAGAGCCTGCCTTGAGACTCGTCTGGCCCGTCGAAGCCCAAACCTGCTGCTTGCCGTCCTTGTCCTTACCAAGCACCTGAACGGAAGCATGAACGGAATCAGAGGGCAGCTGGTCGCCCCAGCCACCGTAGAACCACGTGACGGTATCGCCAACATGGATGGTAACATTGTCCGCCGTATAGTCACTCGACTTGCCGTTGATGAACAGCTGCCAATAGGTCGAATAATCTTGGGGCGTACCCAGATCAACACCGTTGTACTTAAGGCTCAGAATGAAGGAGCCCGCAGCAACGGCGTCGATGCCATTCGCCTCAAGCGCGACCTTCGTAAGGTCAAGTGCGCTCGAGCCGGACGTCACCACATACTGCGCGTTATCGACCCAGGTCTGAGTCTTGCCCTGGGCATCGCGACCAATGACGGTCACATTTGCGGCAACCTGGTCCTTAACGACAGGGGACGAGCTACCAGCCGTATAGGCAAACTCAATCTTCTGCCCCTGGGTGAGCTTGACGCTGCTCGCGCCAACCGAGGAAGACGCGCCGTCGACGAACAGCTGCCAGAAGGCATAAGTCGTCGGATCGTAGGCAAGCGTGCGACCATCGCTCGGGGATGTGATGCTTTCGAGGTAGAAACCGTATGCCGTGTTCGGTTCGTACTTCGCCTTGAAGCCCGTCTTCTCCTGCAGCTTAATGAAGGCATCCGCAGCCGTCGCGCCCTCGTCGAGCTTGAGCTGCGTAGGTGCCACCCAGGTCTGAGCCTTGCCGTCAGCATCGGTGCCGATAATCGAGAACGAGACCTCGACTTGCTTCTTGGCGACATCGCCAGTTTCTGTCGGGTTCTCCGTCTGGACGGCAGCCGCGGCGGCAGATCCTGCTTGGCCAGCGGACGCCGTCGAGGACTGCTCGCTCGTAGCAGGGCTCTCCCCCGTCGCCGAGCCTTCGTCGCCAGTTGTTGCCTCTGTTATGGCTGCACTAGCTGCAGGCGCGCCCTCGGAATCCGAAACCTCGGCGCCGCTCTGCTCAGCGGTACCGCCCGCAAGCGCTGCGTCCTCGCCCGGCGTCGCAGTCTGAGCCACAGCCTCGGCAATGCCCTCGGCGCCCTCGGCCCACAGCTGAGCCGGTGTGGTGCCAAAGGCCATCGCGAAGGCCAGGAATGCCACCAGGCCGCGCTTGGCTACGCCGCGCGCAATTGCGCCACGGCGATGCGAGACGCGCTGGCGCTCGTCCTCAAACATATCCATTTGTCCCCCATTGTCTGTACTTGGAGCGTTGCCTTGAGACTGCCCCACGTCATCGCGCATGTTGCGCTCGAGTTCCCCCATCGGGGTCCCCTTCCCTCCAGAGCCCTATGCACACCGGCGGCATACGCCGCGGCAACGTGCAAGATGGGAGGCGATCCGACTTAACCTTAACGGCTCGGGCACGTCGTCCGATCTGCGACGCGAGCATCCCGAGCCAAGAGGAATTACGGTTACTGGTACAGCCGGGGACTTGCACCCCGATTCTCCCAAACGCGCAGGAAAACCGCGCATTCGTGCGTCTCCGCACCACCATCTAGGCCATCGATTAAAACCGTCAATATGCTATCACGCAAAAGGGCCTCGCACGCAGGCGAAGCCCAAGGTAAAAGCTATTGTTTGCGATAGGAGAATGCGGTGACGGTCGCAGCCTCTAGTGCTTGCCGCCGTGGCTGTTGAGCCAGATATTGCGACCCAGCATAAGCGCCAGCACCAGCGCGCTCACGTAGCCCATAAAGCCAATGACTGGGATACCAAACACAACCGGCTCGATGCGTGCATAGTACACTACCGACGAACCGATAAACAGACCGGCGATCACAATCGCCATCGACATGCGGTCGATGATTCCGCCCAGCTGTCGCAGCGCCTTATCGCTGCTCATGATCTGCGTGTTCACCTTAAGCTGGCCGCGCGTGAGCATACGCGAAGCCAAGCCCAGATACTCGGCCGCCTCGAGCGAGCCCTTCGCCGCGCGATAACTGCTCGCTGCAAAGTCGCGGCTCATCTCGCGCATGCGGGCATAGGTGCTTTTCTCGTTTTTAATATGCGTCTGGATGATCTGGATCATGTTGACGTCGGGCATGTACTCGGTCAGCAGGCCCTCGAGCGTCACCATGCCGCGGGCGAACATCGTCACCACGCTCGGCAGCTCAACGTCATTTTTGCGCGCCAGATTGAGCAGCGAGGTCAAAAACTCGCCGATATCCAAGTCTTTAAGGTCAAGGCCCGCAAAGTCAGCCACGATAAAGTCCAAATCGGACAAAAAGGCCGAATGGTCAAGCTCGGCCGAATCGCCGCGCGTCACGGCAAAGCGCATGAGCGAATCCTTGAGCTTGGGCACGTCACCCTCGGCCACGGCGAAAATCATGTCTTTGACGATACCGCGGTCATGGCTCGACATACGTCCGACCATACCCAAGTCGATAAAGTAGACAATACCGTCCTTGAGGATGATGTTTCCCGCATGCGGGTCGGCATGGAAAAAACCGTCATCGAGCACCTGCGTAGAGTAGTCCTCGACAATCGCGGCACCGATCTTTTCCAAGTCATAGCCCTCGGCCACCAAGCGTTCGGGATCGGCGATCGAAATGCCGTCGACGTAGTCCATAACCACCACGTGCTCGGTGCACAGGTCCAGATAGGATTTAGGGCACGTCACGCCATGAACGCTCTTATGGAACTCGTAGAAGTCGTTGAGGTTTTTGGCCTCGGCCAAAAAGTTGGTCTCCTCGCGAAACGAGGTCCACAACTCCTCGACTACGCCGTGCAGATCAACGAATTGATCGGTGTTGACGAACTTGGAAACGATACGCACCACCGAGCGGATGATATCGATGTCCTGTGCCATAACCTGCTGCGCACCGGGGCGCTGCACCTTAACGGCCACGTCCTCGCCGGTCACCAGGCGGGCGCGGTGCACCTGCGCGAGCGATGCGCTACCAAGCGGATTGGGGTCGATCGCATCGAACATCTCCCCCAGGCGCAGGCCGTATTCCTCTTCCAAGCAGCGGAGCACTACCTCGTAGGGCACCGGCTCCACGTCGGAGCGCAGACGACGCAGCTCGTCGCAAAAGCGTTGCGGCAGAATCTCGGACCGGTTGGCCAGAATCTGCCCCATCTTGACGAACATGGGGCCGAGTTCCTCGAGCAGGCGGCGCAAACGAACCGGCGTGAGGTTATCCCACACGCGGTACTTTTTAACCAGGCGAACAATCTGCCCGATGCGTTCGCGACGACCCGCCGGCGTGAGCTGGTATTCCTCGTCCGGCGCCATCGCGTCGGGCTCCTCGGGCACCATATCGACAGCGCGCGGCTTCTTGCGAGCGCCCGAGACGACGGCGTCGACCTCATCGACAACCGCCGCCTCGTCACCCAAGGGATCTAGATTGTTGTAATCGGTGGTGGAATCTGCCATCTGCGCTGCTACTCAGCCTCTTCGGTATCCTTCGCATCGTCGGGCTCAACGGACTCGACGGGCACCGAGGTCACGTTGTCCTCGACCGAATCGACGATGTCGCGCACATGGGCCAGGAAGGCCGTGCGCTCGGGGGCGGTCATGACGCGGACCCGGGCAAGGATGAGCTCGTCAAGCACGCGCTGGGCCGCGGTCTCGCCCTGCATGCCCAAGCGCTCGGTCAGGTCGGAGATGGTGCCGCCGGCCTGCTCGAACATGTCGGACACACTGCGGGCGATATCGGGGGTGGCGGTGTCCTTGCGGACCTGCTCGCCTTTGGTGTTAAGGTCGTCGAGGACCTTCTTGCCGCCTTCGACAGCAACGGCGGCAGCGCCAAAGCCCACGTTAATGGCGCCGTTAACAAGCTGATCGAGTTTCATAACCATGGTTATCTCCAATCACAAACAACTGCATTGGCGTTCTTGTACCCAAGATTGAGCGAAAGCGACAAAGCGTTTTAGCGCTATTCGATCGACGGGAAATCCCTACCTCACGTTGTCGTTCATCGCGAAAGAGTTCTTCATGGCGCAGCTCGTGGTGTAGAGCACCTTGCCCAACAGGGCATCGGTCTCCACGCGCACGAGCTCGGCAAAGGCCTCGTTGGCGCGAGCGAGCTCGGCAGACACCTCGGCCTCGGGCAGTGCGGCTACGACAGCGTCAACGTCGTGAATCTGCTTGCGGCCCATGCCGCCGACCTTCTCCTGATAATCCTCGACGGCGCGACCGCACTCATGGAAGCGAACATCGGCCAAGGCACCGATCAGGCGATTTGCCCAATAGAAATTCTCGGACGTCACGCGCGCCTGGGTGTCGGCATAGTACTCGGGCATGGTCTCGACGTTGGCATACAGCGGGACGAGCGCGTTAAACGAGTTGGAGCCAAACGCCATCCACTGCACGGCGCGATACGCCGGCTGCGCATAGGGGCGCAGCTGCAGCACGGCGAGCTGACTGTTGCGATTGATGCCGATAGGACGATAGGCGCCGCGTGTGGCGGGTGTACCCTTGCTGCCGTAACAGTCGTACTCCGTGCCCTGGTAGTGGCTCGAAAGCACGTACTTGATGTCCTCGATGGTCACCTTGCGCTCGGGCACGCGGCTCCAGGGGATATCGTCGCTCTCGGGCGTGTAGTCGGCGTCGGGGCCGTCCCACACATCGCTGGGGTTGAGGCAGCGCTGCATGTACCAGGCGCGCGGCGTGTTGTAGACGTGGTCGCTGTCGCTGTGCGAGCCAAAGGCCTCGCGCGGGTTAAAGACCGTCGCCGGGCCGTCGCCCTCGACGCCCAGCGTCAGGTCCAGATGCCACTCGGCCATCCAGGCGCGCAGGTCGGCGGAGCACATGTGGTCGGCCTGGGCGCCCTCAGCGTCATCCAGGTCAAAGCTGTCGATACCCAGTTGGTTGGGCATGGTCACATAGGCGTCGTCGGGCACGCGCTTGGCGATCCAGTGGTGGCCGCCGATGGTCTCGAGCCACCAGATCTCGTCCACGTCGCTAAAGGCGATGCCGTTGTTCTCGTAGGTGCCGTAGCGCTCGAGCAGGTCGCCCAGGATACGGACGCCGTCGCGGGCGGACTTGGCATACGGCAGGACCAGGGTCACCATGTCCTCCTCGCCCAGACCACCAGACTGCGCCGGCACATAGCCGTCCTCGCCCTTGTTGCCCTTGGCGGGTACGTAGTCGACGAGCGGGTCGGCGCCGCGGACACGCTCGTTGGTGGTGAGCGTCTCGGTTGCGGACATGCCAACATTGAGCTCGTTGAAACCGGCCTCGGCCCAGATACCGTGGCCCGGGACAACATCGGGGACGCTCGTATAGCGCATGGGGTTATCGGGCAGTGCAACGGTCAGGCGACTCAGGACGCTCGTGTAGACGCGCGGCTGCTCGTCGGGATGCACCACGCGCATACGCTTGGGCTCAAATACCCCGTTGGACGAGTCCTCGTTGCGGGCGACCAGGGTCGACCCGTCGTAGCTTGCGTTCTTACCGACCAGAATCGTTGTGCACGGCATGCGCATCCTCCTTGAGCGAAGAAATCAAACGGCAACAGTGTATCGCTTCGGCGCAGAAAGGGCGAAACCACGGCCTCGGCAGCCCCCGTGGTCAAAAAATGCCAAATATGAGTACTGTCACCAATTTAGTGGCAGCAAATTTCCCTGTAACGAGTGCCGAAAATCCCCATTTGCCCAAAAGCAAGACAACGTTATTCCCCATAAGTTCAATAAAATAGGCTTCCTAACGATAATGGATACCGTTAGGAAGCCAAAAAGACGTAAGACATATGTGACTATCTTGGCAACAGTACTCATATTTGGCATTGTTTGACCACGTGGTATATAGCTAACCCCCTCAAACAGCCCAAAACGCCTATTTCGATGCGCGCTCCGCCGCCTCAATCACGTGTTTGGCGAGAATCGCGGTGGTCACAGCCCCCACGCCGCCCGGCACGGGCGTGATGGCGTTAACGACCGGCTCCGCAGCATCAAAATCGATGTCCCCGACCAGCTTGCCAGCGGCCTCGTCCCAGTTAATGCCAACATCAATGATCGTCTGGCCCTCGCGAACGGCATCCGCGCCAATCGTGCTCGCGCGTCCAACGGCCGCAACAACGATATCGGCAGAACGGCACTCGGCAGCAAGATCGCGTGTATGCGTATGGCACATCGTCACCGTGGCATTGCGAGCCGTAAGCATGGCGGCAACGGGACGACCAATCACCAGAGACCGACCGACGACCGCAACCTTGGCCCCATCCAGCTCAACACTGTAATGGTCCAGCAACGCCAACACGGCCTCGGCCGTGCAGGGAGCAAAGCCCTCGCCACGACCCGAAAGCGTGGTAAGCAGCGAGGCCGGCGTCATGGAGTCAACATCCTTGGCGGGATCGAGCGCCGCGGCAACCGCATCCTCGTCAAGTCCAGCGGGCAGCGGGCGAAACACTAGGCAGCCATGAACAGCGGGGTTGGCATTGATGTCCTTAATAGCCGCCAGCAGTTCATCCTGCGAAACATCGGCAGGAAGCAAAACGCGGCGAGTCTCAATGCCAACCTTCTCGCAGCGCTTGAGGGCACCGCGCTCGTAGGACAGGTCGTCCTCGTGTTCGCCTACACGCACGATAGCCAACGTCGGAACAACGCCCCGCTCGCGCAGGGCTGCGCAGCGAGCAGCAAGTTCCTCGGTCAAAGCGCGGGCAACAGGGGCCCCTTTGAGCAGCTCGGCCATGGCTATCCCCTCTTCCTGGCGGCATCGGCGGCACGGCGCGCCAGCGCATCGGCGCGCGGCAACCATGTGTCGAGCAACTCATCACACGCCGTCTCGAGCTCCTCAGCACGAGCGCGATCCTTCATAGACGTGGTGTTCGCAAAGAGCGTCAAGCTCGCGCCCTGCATAGCGGCACGGCAGAACACGGCGCCGCACGCCACATCGGACAGCAGTTGACGCGAACCCTTGTCGGCCATGTCCTCGAGCAGCGCCAGCGCACGCCCGCAGGCATCCATAATGCGATACGGCGGCATGGCGGCCACATGCAGTGCATCCTGAATCGCGGTCGCTCGAGCCGGATCGTCACGCGGAATACCGTACGCCGCGGACACCTGGCCGTACGCACGAACGTCCTCGGCGACCAGACCCACAAGTTCCTGCGCCAACTCATCCGCCTGGGCAAACGCGCGCGTCAGATCGTCTGCGCGATCGGCAAGCGCAGGGTTTGTCGCCCCATAGCGAGCAACCATCCCGCAAAGCGAGGCGCCCAGTGCACCTACAAAGGCGCTCGCGCTACCGCCGCCGGGAACCGGCTCGCGCGCGGCAAGCGCCTCGGCAAACCCGCGGCAGGTCTTGTCCATCATCTCTTGGCTCATACGCATGCACCTTCAAGTCATATACATCGGTCGGGCGGCAACCGCCGTCCGACCGCATCAATCACATAATGGTGCTAAGTCTAGCCCATAAGTACATGAGCGTCAGCGCACCTGGCCATCGCGGATTTCTATGACGAACGATAGGCGTCGGCACCGCAAACATGGGACACATGGCCCACCTTTCGAGACTTCCGGACGTCAAAAACTGAGGCATATCTATAAACAAGGAACCTGTTGGGGCAACGCCCACGCACGCGCGCCCCATTAAATCAACGGGCACCTCACCCCGGGGAGGGCCGACAGCATCGGCCCTCCCCTCTTTTGCGACCGCACATATTGCCACTTGTCGGCGCAATTCCAGCCCCCAGAATGGGACACATGGCCCACCCTAGCGAGCCGTCCACGCGTACAGTAAAGGCAGGTAATCCGTGGGCGGTTACAGATCGAGGAGGACACGACCATGAAAAAGAAGGCCTTTGCGATTCTCACCCTCTGCATAAGCCTCTTTGCCGCAGTTGCCCTGGTGGGCTGCGGTGGCAGCGGCGGCGCTACCGGAAGTGGCGGTGGCGGTGGAGCAGAAAAGCCAGCCGTGGATATGAGGACCGACTTCATTTGGTTTAAGGTCGAGGTCCCCGAGGGCGTCGAGATCACCGACGTCGCAGGCGACACCGCCGACAGGGCCCAGTTTAAGTTCACCGAGAGCGAGCACGCCAGCGACCGCTTCATCCCCGTCTTCGATCCTGACAAGAACGCCGATGAGTTGTTCGACTACGAGGCAAAGTGGAAGGCCAGCTCTGGATGGACCGAGAGCGATCCCGTTAAGTACAACGGCAAGACCTGGCGCAGTGCCTACTTCACGCACTCGGGCGGCGTAACGACCGAATACTTCACCGACGTTGACGGCGGCAGTGTGTATGTGCGTATCGACAACGTCGAGGAGCACAAGGACGCCGTCGAGACCATGATGAAGTCTCTGGAATTTGCCGACGACATCGCCGAGGCCAAGACCGAGGCCATGGACGTCAAGCTCGACGATATCGAGATCAAGCGCTAAGCGACTGGCGAGCGCAACGGGAAACACGGTCGCAGTGCAAACAAGCGACGGTACCCCAGCGCTTCGTACCCAGGGAGGGCCGGTAAACCGACCCTCCCTTTCTTATGCCTGTAGCCGACGAACGCGAGGATGCCGGACGCCGGAACCGCCCCAAATGTGGCAACAGTACGAAAACGACAAACACCCCAACACGTCCGCCCACCGATTTATTGCGCCGCGCAGACAATTAAACCAGCATCTTTAAACATCTGGGCAGTATAGTGACCAAAACTATCGCATAACCGCACTCTGCGAATGGAGAAGTTATGACCGAACACCATGCCATCAGCCGCCGAGCGTTTACGCTGGGCCTAGGGCTTGCGGCGTTGTCACCACTTGCAAGCCTGCCCGAAACCGCAGCGCCGGGCATTCCCCTGCGAGCGGCATTTGCAGACAACACACCCGCACCGTCGGACAGCCTCGACAATTTCGTCATTCGCCTTCGCCCCGCGGGCTATTTTCGTACCGCAAGCGTTAACGAAGACGGCAACGTCATCGGCAACGTCTGCCATCTGTTTAATGACGGCACGTCCAGCAAGCTCATCCTTGAGAACGTAACGACCAAGAATGACGATACAAACTGGTATGCTATCCGCACCTTGCTCAATTTCGAAGAGCATAAAAAGACGGGCTACAGCATTTGGTCGGTCGATGGCGACTCGGACAAAGACGGAAAGGTCATCCACGTATGGAGCGGCGAGTATGACAACAAGCCCAGCCGCGCTTTTGCGTTCGAGCGGCAATCAAACGGAACCTATATCATCCGAGACCGCACGGTCGAGAAAGAAACCGAGAAAAAAGACATTAAGTACCTGGCAATAGAATCGAACGGCAAAGACCAGGACAACAATAAGATCTGCCATAAGAGTGAGAGCATTCCGTGGGAGCTCGAACTTATCGGTTACGACATGAAAAAGAACGATGCCACGGTTAGCAGCATCGACTGGATCACGTATAGCAGCTACGTCGATGGGCCATGTTGGATGAGCCACGTCGACGACGACAAGTACCTCGACGAACTGAGCATCCCGGGTACGCACGATTCGGGCACCTGCAGCGTGGACAACGACACTGAGCCCCAATCCTCGCAAGTAAAATGCCAGCAGGATTACATTCCCACGCAGTTGCTCGAGGGAATCCGCTATTTTGATATCCGACTCGGAAAGGGCAACGACCCCGGTATCTGCCACGGGGATTTCTACCTATTCAAAAAAGACGGGTACTATCTGCATCTCTCCGATGTCATCGGGTACTTTAAAACGTTTTTGAGCGAAAACCCGAGAGAAGCGCTTATCATGCTCGCATCGCGCGGCAACGACGAGGCTACCGATGACAGTGTTACGACGGCTTTCGCCAAGGTTATGGCCGATAACCCCGATCTGTTCTACACGTCGAGCCGCGTCCCCACGCTGGGCGAGGTGCGCGGAAAGATCGTCCTGCTGCGTCGATTTAGGCTCGACGGCGACAGCGTAAGCGGCCACACGTGGGGCCTCGACCTTACCGAATGGGATGACAAGATCAAGGCTCACTCCGACAGCGCCACTATGTGTCTCGTCCAAGACGCGCGGGGCTTTGAAGCCGCGGGGGAAACAGGCGACAAAGAGCCCTATTGCACCAAGGTATACGCCCAGGACAAGTACAAACTCACGGGAACCGACAAGCTCAGCTGGGTCGATAATGCGCTGAAGGAAACGTCCGGGCGCACGCGCAACGAGGTAGATGTCGAGGACGATAACGGGGCCAAGGAGAAAGTCCTGGAGCGTTGCTGGTCTATCAACTACACCAGCTGCACGGGCTTGTCGCACGGAGGCAATCCTTTTACCTCGGCACGAGTGGTCAACGAGCATCTGTACAAGAGCCCGTACATCAACCCCAGCGACAACAAGGATACGAAGTCAGATTACCTCAAGCACATTGGCATCATCGCATCCGACTTTGTTGATGCGGCGCTGGCCCGGAGCATCTACCAGCGCAATTACGATTACGATACACAGCACAAGCAGACAGCTTCGTACTACCTCCCGACCTGCATGCGCATGACGTACGGCGACTCGCTGAGCGATGCCTCGCTCCAGGATGGCAAGACCGTTGGCGAGGGCCATTTCCGCCTCGTCAACAGCAGCAACGTACTCAACGTGGCGGCTTCGGGCCATGCGTTTGCCATCGAATATGTTGATGTCGATGCTCTGGGTAACGAGACCGTCACGGGGCTGCAGGGCTCCGTGCCCATCGATATCGATCCACGCGCGCTGACACCCCATTTTGAGGGACTCGAAGGCCTTAAGGCCGGCGAGGACGTGCGCGCCAAGATTGCGGCATCACTCGAGGGCAAGCTCGAAACCGATGCCTGCACGGCCCAGCTCGAGTTTGTGCACGA
>DAIMBN010000018.1:0-33126 GCA_036718335.1 Coriobacteriaceae bacterium | reverse complement strand
TGTCCCAGTCCGCCAATCCCAACCTTGCCATCGTGAGCAAGATTGGTACCTCTCATATCGGCATTTTGGGTAGCCGCGAGAACATCGCCCGCGCTAAGGCCGAGATTGTCCAGGGTATGTGCGCCGCTGGCGACTTCTTGCCGCTGCTGGTTTTGGGCGGCGAGGACGACTTTACGCCGTTCATTCGCGATACGTTCGCCCAGCCTGCTGGTATCGACGTGATGCTGGCCGGCGTCTCGGACGATGATGAGGTCCGTGCCCGCGACGTTCGAGTTGATGACGAGGGCCGTCCGGTCTTTACGCTCGATTTTGGTCAGGGCGAGACAATCGATACCATGCTTGCCATCCCCGGCGTGCAGTCCGTCCCAAATGCCGTTAAGGCCGCCGCGGTTGCCTATCGCCTGGGCGTGACGCCCGAGCAGATCGATGCTGCCTTTAGGGGCCTCACGATCACCGGTCACCGCCAAGAGATCAAGCGCGCCAAGAGCGGTGCCCGCGTCATCGACGATTCCTATAACGCCAGTGCCGAATCCATGGCTGCTGGCCTCGATCTGCTGTGCTCGCTTTCGTGCACGGGGTCTCGCATGGCGATCCTGGGCGAGATGGGCGAGATGGGCGATGAGGCTCCTCGCATGCATGAGCTCGTGGGCGCCTATGCCGCCGCCAAGAAGCTCGACATGCTGGCGTGCGTGGGTGGTGAGCTGGCCCAGCTTATGGCCGATGCCGCGCGCATGATGGGCATGGACGAGGACCGCATCCAGGTGTTCTCCGATTATCAGCAGGTGCTCGACCGCATGGGCGGCGCGCTTGAAAAACATGATGTTGTACTGGTCAAGGGTTCCCGTTTTGTTGAGCTCGACCGCTTTGTGGAAGGTGTGTGCTAGCCCATGTTCGGCAATCCCTCGTATCCAACGTATCAGGCTTTTTTGGGGCTTGGCATCGCCGCTGCCATTGCGCTGCTGCTCATGCCGTGGTGGATCAAGCTGCTCAAGGTCGAGGGTATCGGCCAGCAGGTTCGTGCCGACGGCCCCAAGCGTCATTTGGTTAAGCAGGGAACGCCCACCATGGGTGGCGTTGTCATCCTCGTCGCGATCTCGCTGACCTGCCTGCTGATGGGCAAGCTCACCACTGAGCTCGTGCTCGTGCTGCTCGCCACGCTGGCGACCGGCGTGCTGGGCCTGATCGACGACCTGACCTCCGTTACGCATGGGCGCTCGCTCGGTCTGACGCCTCATGCCAAGATGATCGGCCTAACCATTATCTGTGTCACCTTTACGGTACTTGCCGTCAACTGGTGCGGCGTCGCCCCCGAGATTCGTTTTCCCGGCGGCCTGACGATTGACCTCGGTGTTCTTTCGACCACCATCTGCGGCCTTTCGTTCCCGTGGCTCTACGTTGTCTTTTGCTGGCTGATGATCGCCGGTCTTTCTAATGCCGTGAACCTGACCGATGGCCTTGACGGTCTTGCTGGCGGCACCTCCATGATCGCCATGCTCGCCATGGCTGCCATGGCGTTTTTACACGGAGACGTGAACCTGTCCATCTTCTGCACCGCGTGTGCCGGTGCCTGCTTGGGCTTTCTGTGGTTCAACTGCTATCCGGCGAGCATCTTTATGGGCGATACCGGCTCGCTTGCCCTGGGCGCCGCGTTTGCCTGCACGTCCATCATGACCAACACCGAGGTCGTCTCCCTCATCATCGGCGGCCTGTTTATCGTTGAGACCCTGTCGGTCATGATTCAGGTTGTCTACTTCCACTTTACGCACAAGCGCGTCTTCCTTATGGCGCCCATCCATCATCATTTCGAAAAGAAGGGCTGGGCCGAGACCAAGGTCGTCATCCGTTTTTGGATTATCGCTGCGGCCTTTGGTGCCGTTGGCCTTGCTTTGTTCTTCCAGTTGGGATAGTGGTCTTTCATGCCTCTTGCTGATGTCTTTAGCCTGCTCGTTTTGGGTCAGGGCAAATCCGGTCTCGATGTCGCCCGCTGGGCGCTGGCACATCCCGAGCGCGTAAGCGCCGTTACCGTGTATGGCGGCGGCACCTCTGAGCCCAATGACGCCACGCGTGCGCTCGAGGCTGCTGGTGCGTCGTTTGTCTATGGGGCCGAACAGGTCGAGGGCGCCTATGACGTGTGCGTGACATGCCCGGGTATTTCGGAGTTCTCGTCCTTCTTTAAGGCGGGGCGTGAGCATGCCGCTCAGATTATGGGCGAGCCCGAGTTTGCCTATCGCTTGTCTCCCCAAAATTGGATTGCCATCACGGGCACCAACGGCAAGACAACTACCACGTCGCTGACTGATTATCTGCTCAAGGCCGCCGGTGAAGCCAGCGTGGCCGTCGGCAATATCGGTGAGCCGCCCGTGAACGAGATCGACGGCCGCGCACATAATGAGTGGTTTGTGGCCGAGCTGTCGAGTTATCAGATTGCTACGACCGCCGAGCTTCATCCTCGCGTGGCGGTGCTGCTCAACATCACGCCCGACCACCTGGGCTGGCACAAGAGCCACAAGAACTATGCGCTTGCCAAGATCAAGTTGTTCGAGAATATGGTCGACGACGACCTCGTGGTTATCGACGTTGAGGATGCCGGCATCCATGAGTTCGATGAGTACATCTACATGCCGGGCCGCCGCATCTGCAAGGTCGCTTTTGACGAGCCCGAGGGTGCAGACGCCGCCTTTGTGCGCGACGGCAAGTTGGTCGTCCGCCTGAAGGGCGTCGAGACTCAGCTTGTCGCCACTTCCGAGCTCAAGATCTCGGGCCATCACAATGTCATCAATGCCCTATGTGCTGCCACGGCTGCTTTGGCCGTCGGTGCCGATCCCGAGGGCATTTGCCGTGGTTTGGCATCGTTCCAGCCGCTGGAGCACCGCGTTGAGCCCTGTGGCGAGATCGATGGCGTGCGCTACGTCAACGATTCCAAGGCAACGAACACCGATGCAGTCGAAAAGGCCCTGACGGCGTTTCCCGACGACGATGTGATTTTGCTGCTCGGCGGCCACGATAAGGGTACGCCGCTTGCGGACTTTGCCCGCGTCGTTATGGACAACGTGCGCTCGGTCGTTTGCTTTGGCGATGCGCGCGAGCGCTTTACCGCCGCTATGGACGAGGCCGATGTCGATGGTGACGTGGATATCGCCCAGGCGGATGACCTGCGCGATGCCGTGGACGTCGCCCGTTCGCTGTCGAGCCGTGGCGACGTGATCTTACTTTCTCCTGCCTGCTCTTCGTTCGATGAGTTCTCGGGCTATGAGGAGCGCGGCCGCGTGTTTAAGGACTATGTGGCCCAGCTTGCCGCTGCGGCGAAATCGCAAATGGAATAGGGGTTGCCGGTGAGAGAGGAGAGCCCCCGACAAGGTATGAGGAGGCCCGACTCGGACCGTGCTTCCTCGCGGCGCAGCACACCGCGTTCCGGTCGCGGCAGGCAGACGTTTAGCGAACGCTATATTGCCGGCGTTCCCGCCCGTATCATGCGCCCCCGTTTGATATTCATGGCCTGCCTGTTTACCTTGGTATGCTTTGGCCTGCTGATGGTGTACTCGGCGTCTTCGGTCGAGGCGCTGCACGAGAATGGCTCGGCGACGTTTTTTCTGGGTCGACAGGCCGCGTTTGCCGTGGTCGGTGTTCTAGCGCTGATTGCCATCGTGCGCGTTTTGCCGGACAGCTGGTTTGGGGAGGATGTGCTCAGGATCTTCCTTATCGGCATGATAGGGCTACTGCTTCTGGTGTTCTTGGTGGGCAGCGGCAGCCGTGGCGCCACGCGCTGGCTCAACATCGCCGGTATTCAGTTCCAGCCTTCCGAGTTTTTAAAGCCATTTGCCATTGCGTATTCGGCCATCATGCTTGATCGCTTCTTTTCGCCCGGTGGCAACATCAACGAATTCCTTCGCAAGATGGGCATCTACCTGGGCATTTCGCTCTTTCTGATCTTTATCCAGCCCGATTTCGGTACTGTCCTGATCATCCTGTTGACCCTCATGTGCATGGCGTTGTTTGCGGGTCTCGACCCCAGATTTATCATCGGCGTGCTAATCTTCGGCATTCTCGTGATCGTGATTGCGCTTGTCGCAGAGCCGTACCGTATGGTGCGCATTCAGGTTGCCTTGAACCCTTGGGCCGACGAGTATGGTGACGGCTATCAGGCCACGCTTGCCATCATGGCCTTTGCCTCGGGCGGTCTGTTCGGCCGTGGCATCGGCAACTCAACCATGAAGTACTCGTATCTTCCCGAGGCGCACAATGACTACATCCTGGCCATCATTGGCGAGGAAGTCGGTTTTGTCGGAACCGTGCTGTTCTTCTTGGTGTTTGCGATGCTGATCTACTCGGCGTTTCGCATTGCCGAGCAGGCGACCGATCGTCGGGGCGCGCTTATGGCGTCTGGCTCCGCGGTCATTCTCGCGGTGCAGTTTTTGATTAACGCGCTGGGCATCCTCAACGTGTTTCCCATGACGGGCAAACCGTTGCCGTTTATTAGCTACGGCGGTTCGTCGATTATCGTGTCGCTTATGCTCGCCGGTCTGATCCTGCGCGTTTCGTATGAGAGCGCCCGTCGCGATGAGTACGACCGTCGCCGCGAGAGCTTTGCCGTTATGGACGAGAGCACCGCTGGCGTGGCCCATGTGCGCGGTGAACGACCTTCGCGTAGCGGCTTTACCGTTCTTGATGGTTCTCCATCCGAGCCGGCAGCTCGTCCACGCCCGCGAATGGCTCCGCAAGGTCGTCCTCAGCGCCCCAGCCCTCGCAACGCGGGCGGCGGATATAATCGAATCGATTTGAACTCGGACCCGTCGGCGCGTCTGCGCACCGACGACCAGGGACCGCGTGTACGAAGGGACTACCATGACCGATAAGATGACCGTTGCTATCGCAGCCGGCGGCACGGCGGGACATATCAACCCCGCACTCGCCTTGGCCGAGGAGCTGCGTGACCGTGGCCACCACGTTGTATTTGTGGGTCAGTCGCACAAGCTCGAGGGTCGTCTGGTTCCCGAGGCTGGGTTCGATTTTGTGCCGATTACGGTTACGGGCTTCGACCGTTCTCGCCCTTGGACGGCGTTGAGCTCGCTGTGGCGTGTCTATAAGGCGAAGCGCGCGCTCGGTAACCATTTTTCAAAAGCCTGCAAGCCCGATGTCGCCATAGGTTTTGGTGCCTATGTCGAGGTTCCGCTGCTGGGGTGGTGCAAGGGCGCAGGCGTTCCGTATCTGCTGCATGAGCAGAACTCTGTTCCGGGCCTGGCCAACAAGATGATGAACTCCCACGCCGCCCGCGTGTGCATCTCGGTGCCGGCAGCGCGTTCGGTCTTTGAGCGCGAAGGTGACCCTGACCACGTGCTCATGACCGGCAACCCCGTACGTCGCTCGGTAATCGAAGGCGATCGCGCTCGCGGCCGCAGGGCACTTGACGTTCCCGAGGACGCTACGCTGCTGCTCGTCTTTGGCGGTTCACTTGGCGCCCAGCACCTCAACGAGCGCGTGGTTTCGCTCAAAAACGAGCTGCTTTCGCGCAAGAACCTCTATGTGTTGCATTCGACGGGTGCCGACGGCTTTGAGGAGACCGAGCGCGCTTTGGCGCTGACGCCCGAGGAGGCGGAGCGTTACCGCGTCCAGCCTTACATCGACAACATGGGCGATATGCTGGCTGCTGCCGATTTGGTGCTCTCGCGTTCGGGCGCATCGAGCGTGGCCGAGATCGCTGCGCTCGCCGTGCCCTCGGTGCTCGTGCCGTATCCGCATGCGACGGCCGACCACCAAACCACCAATGCCCGTTATCTGGTCGACGCCGGGGCCGGTGTGCTCTGCGCCGATGCCGATATCGACGGTTCTGCCTTTGCCGATGAGCTGCTGCACTTGGTCGATGACGCGGCGGCGCGCGACGCCATGCGTCAGGCGGCACGTGGTCTGGCTCAGGATAGGGCCGCCGCTCTTCTGGCGGATGCGGTAGAGGGTTTGCGTTAGTTAGACGGGATATCGTCGGTCGCCCTCGCGCTGATGCGGTAGGTGCGGTACAGTTAACGGGTTACAGGCAGTGTTTACGCAAGGAGTACACGAGCACATGGCTGATTCCCAGACTGCAACCTCCGCGCCCGAGTTTAAGAGCGCCCACTTTATCGGTATCGGCGGCGCCGGCATGAGCGGCATCGCCCTCGTTCTGCACGAGCGCGGTTATGCCGTTACCGGCTCCGACCTTAAGACGTCACGTTATATCCGCCAGCTTACCCGCGCTGGTGTGAAGGTGCATGTGGGCCATGAGGCCGCCACGATCGACGAGGTCAAGCCCGACGTGGTTGTTGTCTCCACCGCTATTCCGGAGTCCAACCCTGAACTCGTGCGTGCTCGCGAGCTTGGTATTCCCGTGTGGCCCCGTGCCAAGATGCTCTCTGCTTTGGGCCACGGCTACACCACCGTCGCTGTTGCCGGCACGCATGGCAAGACCACCACGTCTTCGATGTGCGCCACCATGCTCGACCGCATGGGTCTGGATCCGAGCTTCTTGATCGGTGGCATCGTCGAGGGCTATGACACGAACGGCAAGAACGGCTCGGGCGACTACTTTGTCGCCGAGGCCGACGAGTCCGACAGCTCCTTCCTGTTCCTGAACCCCAACGTGGTCATTGTGACCAACGTCGAGGCCGACCACCTCGATCACTACTCGGGTATCGAGGAGATCGAGGCAACTTTCGCCAAATTCATGAGCCTGGTGGGCGAGGACGGCACCGTCATCGTCTGCGGTGAGGACTCGCATCTGGTCGAGCTCGCCAAGTCGACGGGCCGTCACGTGCTTTCCTACGGCTTTGCCGAGAGCAACGACATCGTCTGCATGCACCCGGATGTCAAGGGCATCCAGAGCGACTTTATCGTTCGCTTTGAGGACGGCACTGAGCATGCTGTGGAGATCAAGAGCAATCCCGGTCGCCACAACATGCTCAACGCCACGGCGGTACTCACCGTCGCCCATGTCCTGGGCCTTGACATCGACGCCGCCGCCAAGGCGCTCTCGAGCTTTGAGGGCGTCCGTCGTCGCTTTACCCACGTAGGCGATATCGATGGCATCACCGTGGTCGATGATTACGGCCATCACCCCACTGAGATCAAGGCGACGCTTGCTGCCGCTTCGTCGCTGGGCTACAAGCACGTCGACGTCGTGTTCCAGCCGCACCGCTATTCGCGTCTGCAGGCCCTTTGCGACGACTTTGCCGATGCATTTGCCAATGCCGATAAACTGCTGCTGATTGATGTGTTCTCGGCTGGCGAGATGCCCATTCCGGGTGTCACCTCTAAGATGCTCGCCGATACCGTGCGCGCCAAGCATCCTGGCAAGGAGGTCGTGTACTGCTCCAGCCGTCTTGAGCTTAATCAGGAGCTCGAGCAGATGGTGGGCGAGGGCGACCTGCTGCTCACTATGGGTGCCGGTGACGTTACGACCGTCGGTCCCGAGTTCATTGAGTATCTGACTGCCAAGAAAGACGCTTAAGTCTAATGGGTCTGTTTAACGCCGTCATGGCGCTCTCGGGCATGATCGACACGGATGTGATCGAGGACGAGCGCCTTGCGCGTCATACGAGCTATCGTATCGGCGGCAAGGCCGACCTCTTTGTGACGTGCCATAGCTATCATGCCCTCCGCCGCGCCGTGGCGGTGCTCGATCGCGAGCAGGTGCCGTGGGTCATCATCGGCAAGGGTTCCAATCTGCTGGTTGCCGATGGCGGTTATCGCGGTGCCGTCATTTCGCTCGGACGTGAGTTTCAGCGCACGGTTGTTGCAGATGACGGTTGTACGCTGACGGTCGGTGCGGGCGTGATGTTTGCGCGCCTGGTCAACGATGCCCTGTCGCGTAGCCTCTCGGGCCTTGAGTTTGCCGTTGGCATCCCTGGCTCGGTCGGCGGTGCGATATCTATGAATGCCGGCACACGGACCGAGTGGATTGGCTCGCTGGTTGAGGATGTCGTAACGTTTGACCCG
The DNA here is from genome assembly GCA_036718335.1 of Coriobacteriaceae bacterium. Taxonomy (GTDB): domain Bacteria; phylum Actinomycetota; class Coriobacteriia; order Coriobacteriales; family Coriobacteriaceae; genus Collinsella. The sequence goes on along the minus strand of DAIMBN010000018.1, from coordinate 25,164 downwards.
GCATCCGGTATCAAGCATTATGCGGGGTCCGAGATCACTTGGGGCTACCGCGAATGTAGCCTTCCCCGCAATGAGATCATCCTCGAGTGTGTGCTCAAGCTTAAACCGGCGCCCAAGGCCGACATTCGCGAGCGCATGGAGCGGTACCTGACGAGGCGCAAGCGAACGCAGCCCATGGGTCGCGCGTCCTGCGGGTCGGTCTTTCGCAACCCGCCCGATGCGAGTGTGGGCAAGCTTATCGAGGATTGTGGATTAAAGGGTTTTTCGATTGGCGGCGCAGAAGTTTCGCCCGTTCACGCTAGTTTTATCGTTAATAACGGAACCGCCTCGGCCGATGACGTTGCCGCGGTTATCAGACATGTGCACGGAAAGGTGAGGGAGGCGTATGGCATCGAGCTCAGACCGGAAGTTAAATTCCTCGGCTTCTAGAGCATCGAAACCCACCTTCCGCCGCGCCGGAGGGCGTTCCGGCGCGCCTGCCAAACCTCAACGCAATACCGTCGCGCGCTCTAAGTCTGTCGGGCATGCTCGACAGACCAGTCGTCCGGTCGTCGGCTCGCAGCTCGGTAATCGTCCGGCCGCAAAAAAGTCCTCGCGTCCCTCGGTGACGTCAAAGCCTGTTATGGGCGCCAAACCTGCCCGTCCCATGGCAACTCCTAAGCCCTCGACGGGAACTAAAGCGCCGCGTCCAGGTCGCACGCTGGGCGCATCGAAACCGCGCTCGCTGACATCGGTGCCGGCTACCGCCAAGAAGCCTTCGGGTAAAAAAAACGTCAACCCGTTGTCTTCACTTGGGGCGATGGTAAATAAAACATCAGACGCTGCTTCTGTCGTTGCAGGCAAAGGCAAAATCGTGGGCGGCGTTCTGGCCGCCTTGGCCGTGTTCGTCGTCGTTGCCATCGTGGTGATCAACTCTGGATTGTTTACCGCCACTGATATTCAGATTCAAGGCAGCGAGCATGTGACGAAGCACGATGCTATCCAGCTGATCGATTTGCCCGAGGGAACGTCGCTTTTTAACGTCGATCCCGACCAGATTACCGAGGACCTCAAGCAGAATCCGTGGGTCTCGGGCGTGGATGTCCAGCGTCAGTTCCCGCATACGCTCATCATTACGCCGATGGAGCGCAAGGTCATCGCAATTGCCTATATCAGTTCCGATGACCTTGCCTGGGCCATCGGGGATGATGACACCTGGATCGCCCCACTGTCGACGTCGGTCGAAGTGGATGACCAGGGCAACGTCATCACGACAGGGCAGGGCTCAAATACCTTGACCGGAATCGATGCCGCGCTGGCGCTCGCTAAGCACTATGGCGCGGTGTTGTTGACTGATGTCTCGGCGGATGTCGCTCCGGTTTCCGGCCAGGCAGTGAGCTCCAAGGCCGTTAAGGCTGGCTTGGATTATGTGCGTGGTTTTTCGAGCGAGTTCTTGGGACAAGTCAAGGATATTTCCACGCCTTCGGTCGAAGCCATCTCGGCAAACCTCAATAACGGCATTGAGGTGTCGCTGGGCGATTCGAACGATATCGTCAAGAAGGAGCGCGTAGTCACCAAGCTGCTTTCGCAGGTAGAGGGCGTAACGTATATCAATGTGCGCTCTCCGGGTAACTATACATTTAGGAACGCTCCGACCTCGTAGCGCTGGTTGATGCTTTGTTGAGGGGCCATACCACGCCGTTTATCTGGTTTGTTTGGTTTTCACGGTCAATTATTTGACTGATACGTTCATAATGTGCAAACATAATACGGTTTACCTTTGCATTTACTTTCAACCTGAAGGTTAATGTGCGCAGGGGTCGACCCATGCTATGGCTATAACCTTTGTTCGGAGGACCGACATGCACGAGACAGAGATCAACAACTACCTTGCCGTCATTAAGGTGGTCGGCGTCGGCGGCGGCGGTACCAACGCGGTCAATCGAATGATCGAAGAGGGCATCCGCGGCGTCGAGTTTGTTGCCATCAACACCGATGCTCAGGCACTCGCGATCTCTGATGCCGATATCAAGGTGCACATCGGCACCGACCTTACCCGCGGCCTGGGCGCCGGCGCCAACCCCGAGGTTGGCCGCAAGGCTGCCGATGAGTCCCGCGACGACATTGCCGAGGCGCTCGCTGGCGCCGACATGGTGTTCATCACCTGCGGCGAGGGCGGTGGCACCGGTACCGGCGCTGCTCCCATCGTTGCCGATATCGCGATGAACGAGGTCGGTGCGCTGACCGTCGCCGTCGTGACCAAGCCCTTCACCTTCGAGGGCCGCAAGCGCAAGAAGAGCGCCGAGGAGGGCATTAAGACCCTCTCCGATTGCGTCGACACCATGATCGTCATCCCTAACGATAAGCTGCTCGACATCGCCGAGAAGAAGACCACCATGCTCGAGGCCTTCGCGATTGCCGATGGCGTCCTTTCCCAGGGCACCCAGGGCATCACCGACCTCATCACCGTCCCCGGTATCATCAACCTGGACTTCGCCGATGTTAAGACCATCATGAAGCAGGCCGGTACCGCCATGATGGGTATCGGTACCTCTTCTGGGGATACCCGTGCCGTCGACGCTGCCCAGCAGGCCATCTCCAGCCCGCTGCTCGAGAGCTCCATCGATGGCGCCACGCGCGTGCTGCTCTCCATTGCCGGTTCCAAGGACCTGGGCATCCAGGAGATCAGCGACGCCGCCGACGTTGTCGCCAACGCCGTCGACCCCGAGGCCAACATCATCTTCGGTACCGTTGTCGACGAGTCCCTGGGCGATCAGGTGCGTATCACCGTCATCGCTACGGGCTTCTCCGACTCCAACGTTAACCGTCAGGACGAGCTCTTTGCTGCTCAGCAGTCTCAGAGCAAGGCCGCTGCCTCCGCTGAGCCGCAGCGCACCGCTCCGGCCACCAGCCCGGCTCAGGCCGCTCCGACCCGCAACGTCGGTGGCACCGAGCTTCCTAACTTCGGCAACGATCAGTTCGAGCTTCCCGACTTCCTGAAGCGCGGTAGCTTCTAAGTCGTTCTTTGCATTGTTGTGCACAGGGGCGTGTCCGTATGGACGCGCCCTTTTTATTTCGACTTTGTAAACTAGAACCTCCAATCTCTTTACGTTCCCTTTACGATTGCCTCCAGCGCAGCAGGTATCCTTTTAGAGAAGTATGACAGCCGTATAAACGCGGGCTGTAGCGGCGATGCCGCGGTACTTGTGTTATTAGGAGGCTTTAGTATGGCAGCACGTGCGGACAAAGTTTCGCGTGTCGACCATGATGGAGTTACGTTGGTGGAGGGCGCGACATCCGATGTTCGCTTTGCCTTCACCGAGCGCGCCGGTGGCGTTTCCGAAGATGCGTACTCCTCACTCAACTTGGGCTCGCATGTTGGCGATGATCCCTTTGCTGTTCAAGAAAATCGTCGCCGCGCACTCGAGGCTATGGGTGCCGCGGAGTGCGAGCACAACCTGCTCGTTCCCAATCAGGTCCATGGTGACCATATCGTTGCGGTGACCTCGAATGGCGCCGATGACCTTGAGGACGTCCGCGAGCAGATTGCCGCGGGCTGCGATGCCATCGTCTGTACGGCGCATAACGTGCCCGTGCTGCTCTGCTTTGCCGACTGCGTTCCCGTGGTGCTGGTGGCCCCTGGCGGATTTGCCGTGGTGCACTCCGGTTGGAAGGGCACGATTGCACGTATTTCTGCCAAGGCGTGCCAGGCGCTTTGCGATGCTGCCGGCTGCGATGCGGGCGACGTTTCCGCCTATATCGGCCCCCATATCTTGGGTGACGAATATGAGGTATCCCAGGAACTCATGGATCGCTTTGCCGCCGAGTTCTCTTGCATCGATGCGAGTACCTCTCGCATGCTCGATCTTTCCGCTGCCATTCGCGAGGCGCTGGTAGATGTCGGTGTCGACGCGGATGATATCGTGGATACCCAGCTTTCGACCGTGCGTCAGAACGACCGCTTTTATTCCTACCGTAACGAGGACGGCACCTGTGGGCGCCATGCTGCGATCGGCGTGATGCTATGAGAAAGATCGTATCGGTCCTGAGCGCCGCTGTGCTTACACTTACGCTGTGTGCCTGTTCTTCGGGATCTTCTACCTCTTCCATTACCGTCGCTGGCTCCACGACCTGCCTTCCTATCGCCGAGATTGCGGCCGAGGGCTTTAAGGAGGAGACCGGCATCGACGTGCTCGTTTCCGGTTTGGGTTCTTCCGCTGGCATCGAGGCCGTCAGCGCCGGCACGGCCGATATCGCCAGCTCCTCCCGTGGGCTCAATGCCGACGAACAGGATCTGGGCCTGACCCCCATCGTAATTGCCCACGACGGTATCGCGGTCATCGTGAACGACGATAACCCGGTCGATAACCTCTCGACCGAGCAGCTCCGCGATATCTACGCCGGCAAGATTACCAATTGGAAAGAGGTCGGTGGCGAGGACCTGAGGATTCAGGTCATCAACCGAGACGAGGCGTCCGGTACGCGCGAGGCCTTCCGTACCATCGTGATGGATGGCACGCCGTTCGATCGCCGCTCGGCTGTTCTTTCGGGTACGGGCCAGGTGCGCGACGTGGTATCTCGTTCGCGTGGGGCCATCGGCTACATTTCGCTGGGCTTCGTCGATAGCCTCAACGCCAAGACCTCGGTCAAGGCCGTCTCGGTCAATCATGTTGAGGCGTCCGAGAAGACGGTCGCGAGTGGCGGTTATCCCATCTCGCGCGACCTTTACTTCTTTGTGAAGGGTGCGCCTTCGCAGCAGGCGCAGGATTACATCGACTATGTGACGTCCGAAAAGATGGACAAGCAGATTCGCGAGGCGGGCTTTATTCCCGTCACCAACGACGAGAAGGGGAGTGAGTAGCATGGAAGCACAGGAAAACTCCCAGACTGAGCAGAATGTTCAGACGCCCAAGAAGCGCGAGCTGGCGCTCGTATCGCGCAGTACCTATATCAAGGAGAAGGCGCTGCAGTGGATCTTCTTTGCCTGCGCGTTCTTGGCGGTCGTTACCGTCATCCTGATTTTTGTCTTTACCACGTACTCGGCGCTGCCCGTCTTTACCGACATCGGTCTGGCGGACTTCTTTAGCTTTACGTGGGCGCCTTCCGAGGGCCACTACGGCATCTTGTCGCTGCTTGCCGGCTCGGGTCTGGTGACCGTCGGTGCGCTCGCCATGGGCGTGCCGCTGGGCGTGGGTACGGCCGTTTACCTGGTCGAGATTGCCAGCAAGCGCGTGCGCAAGCTCATCAGCCCCGCCGTTGACCTGTTGGCCGGCATCCCTTCTATCATCTATGGTTTCTTTGGCATGATCATCATCCGCCCGTTTATCGCACAACTGACCGGCGGCCTTGGTTTTGGTGCGCTGACGGCGTGGTTTGTGCTCGCCATCATGATCGTCCCTACCATCACCACGCTCACCATCGATGCTCTCAATTCCATTCCCATGGGCATTCGCGAGGCATCGTATGCCATGGGCGCCACCAAGTGGCAGACCATCTATAAGGTCGTGCTACCTGCCGCGAAGCTGGGTATCGTTGATGCCATCGTGCTGGGTATGGGCCGTGCCATCGGCGAGACCATGGCCGTGCTCATGGTCGTAGGTAACGCCCCGGTTATTCCCGACAGCATTGCGAGCCCTATCTCGACGCTCACGAGCCAGATCGCGCTCGACATGAGCTATTCCTCGGGTCTGCATCGCTCGGCGCTGTTCGGCATGGGCGTGGTCCTGTTTATCATCTCCGCCACGCTGGTGGGCATCGTCCGTCTGATTTCCAAGAAGAAGAGGGGGTAGGCTATGTCCGATTCCGTTGACACGACGGTCGATACGACCTCGTCGCGCGAGCGCATCAAGCGTGCCCTTTCCCACGGCAAGAAGGGCCGCATCAACAAGGACCTGTCCAACAAGATCATGCTTTGCGTGTTTCGTGCCGCTGCCTACATCACCACGCTGGTGCTGGTCGCTATCATCGCCTACGTGGTCATCAACGGCCTGCCACACATCTCGCTCGACTTTATCTTCGGTTGGCCCCAGGGCGTCAACGCCGAGGGCGGAATTTGGCCCACGATCGTCTCGACCGTCTACGTGACGGCGCTCGCCATGCTTATCTGCACGCCGATCGCTGTGCTGGCAGCCGTCTATCTGGCCGAGTACGCCAAGCAGGGCAAGGTCGTCGAGCTCATTCGCTACGCTGCTGACGCTTTGGCCTCGGTGCCCTCCATCGTTATGGGCCTGTTTGGCTACGCCTTGTTTGTCGAGGCCATGGGCCTGGGCCTTTCGATGGTCTCGGCCGCCCTGGCACTCGCGCTCTTGATGCTTCCCATCGTCATGCGTACCACCGAAGAGGCCATTCGCGCCGTTCCGCGCTATATCCGCTGGGGCGCATATGGCCTGGGCGCCACCAAGTGGCAGGTTGTCTCCAAGATCGTGCTTCCTTCTGCCTTTGGCCGTATTGCCACGGGCATCGTTCTCGCCATCGGCCGTGCCATTGGCGAGACCGCGGTGGTGCTCTATACCATGGGGCAGGCCATCAATCTACCTATTTCGCCGCTCGATTCCGGCCGCCCCATGACGGTTCACCTGTATCTGCTTGCCAACGACGGCATCAACATGAACGCAGCCTACGGCACCGCGCTCTTGCTGATGGTGATCATTCTGACCTTCAACCTGTTTGCGCGCTTCCTGTCGCGCAAGCGTCGCTAGTTAAGGAGTCCCATGTCCGTTTATCAGTCCGCTCCCACGTTGGAGCAAGCGGCCATTACGGCCAAGGATTTCAACTTTTGGTACGGTGACTTTCATGCGCTGACGGGGCTTGACCTCAACATCGCCAAAAACGCCATCACCTCCTTCATTGGCCCTTCGGGCTGCGGCAAGTCGACGTTTTTGCGCTGCATCAACCGCATGAATGACCTGATCGAGGGCACGCGCGTCGAGGGCACCATGACGCTCGACGGCAACGATATCTATGCCGAGGGTGTCGACCCGGTCGATCTCCGTCGTCGCGTGGGCATGATCTTTCAGCAGCCCAACCCGTTTCCTAAATCCATCTACGAGAATGTCGCCTTTGGCCCTCGTCTGCAGGGCGTGACTAGCAAAAGTGACCTCGATGACATCGTGGAAGAATCGCTCAAGCGCGCCAACCTCTGGAAAGAGGTATCCAATCAGCTCAACAAGGATGGTTTGGCGCTCTCGGGCGGTCAGCAGCAGCGTCTGTGCATCGCGCGCGTGCTTGCGGTGCAACCCGATGTCCTTCTGATGGACGAGCCCTGCTCCGCCATCGACCCCACGTCCGTCTCTAAGGTCGAGGATCTGATGGCCGAGCTGGCGCCCGAGATGACGATCATCATCGTCACGCATTCAATGCAGCAGGCAGCTCGCATTAGCGACTACACCGCATTCTTCTTGCAGGAAGTTGCCGGCGAGCCCGCTACGCTCATCGAGTATGGTCAAACCGACGCGATCTTCACCAGCCCGGTGGACTCGCGGACGGAAGACTATATCACCGGCCGCTTTGGCTGATCGGTGCGACTAGTCCCAAGCCGATCGGATCTGGTCCGGTGCGTATTCACTGTGCGGGCGGCATGACCGCACCCAACTGATTGGAGTGAACCATGCGCAAACTGTTTTCCCGTCAGCTCATCGAGGCCCGTCACGAGATGCTGAGCATCTACGAGGCCGTCGATCTGGCCCTCCACGATGCCGTGAAGGCCTATGTGACCGACGACCGCAAGCTCGCCACCAAGACCAAGAAGCGCACGCTTTCGATTGACGCACGCTGCGCCAACCTGGAGGCCGTCTGCTACAACCTGATTGCCACGCAGTCACCGGTCGCCTCCGACTTCCGCTTGCTGCAGACGATCATCTACGTCGACTTTAACCTGCAGCGCATGACCGATAAGGTTCGCCAGATTTGCCGCGCCACGCGTCATATGATCAAGGCCGACATCTCGCTGCCCAAGGAGCTTGTCGGCACGGTCGAGGCCGAGGCTGAGGCCGTCTACCAGGTGCTGGGCTCTTCGCTTTCTGCGCTCGTCACCAACGACATGTCCATCATCTGCAACTTGGCCGTCGAGGACGAGCCAGTGCACGCCGCCTACGAGAAGTTCTTCCGCACCTTTAACCGCATGGACACGGGCGATTTTATGGACGACGACAGCAACTATGACGACCTGCGCCGCGCCATCATGGTATCGCGCTATCTCGATCGCATCGCCTCGATTTCCATCGATGCCGCCTGCCGTCTGACCTTCCTGTTGACCGGACAGCGTATGACTGCCGGTGATATCGCCTGCACTGATGAGGATGAGCTCGAGAGCATGCGCGTGCCTTCGGGCGAGGGTGTTATCATGAGGCCCGCCGTCGATGCACGCTACGTTGCCAAGGTGCCCGTTAACGAGGTCAGCGAGGGTCTTCGCTACCTGCTCGATCATCTTGAGGATGAGGACGATGGCGAGGACGACGAGGAGTAAGTAACCCCGTTCGTCGAAAGATTGTAAATACCTAAGTGAGCGCGGCCTTGCACATGCGGGGCCGCGCTCTTGCGTTAGCATGGGACTACTTGTTTGGCTGTCAGCGGAGGCGATTGGCAATGGATAACTATTTGGACTTGATGCGCGCTCGCCGCGAGCAGATTCTGGAACGTTTTTATGCGGCGCTCGATCGCGCGGGCCGTCCCCACGACGCCGCGAGCCTCATTGCCGTGTCCAAGACCGTTGGTGTCGATGAGACCGTTGCCGCCATCCAGGCGGGGTATCGCCATTTTGCCGAGAACCGCCCGCAGGAGCTGGTTCGCAAGCTCACGGGTCTGGCGGAGCATCCGGAGCTGCCCGAGGTGCGCTTCGATATGATCGGCAACCTGCAGACCAATAAGATCAATGCGGTGCTGGGCTCAGCCGAGCTGATTCACTCGGTGGGTTCGCTGCATCTGGCGCAGGCGATCTCGAGTCGTGCTGTTCGCAAGATTGAGGCAGGCGAGCTCGTCGGCCCCCAGCGTGTGCTCATTGAGGTCAATGTGAGTGGTGAGGAGTCGAAGGGAGGCTTTTCACCCGATGAGATTCGCGCCGCCGCGGGTGAGCTTGCAGAACTTGAGGGAATTTGCGTACAGGGGCTTATGACTATGGCGCCCCGGGGGAATAAGGATGTGGCACGCCGCACCTTTGCGGGGCTTCGTGAGCTGAGGGATGAGCTGGAGGCGGCGCATCCCGATTTGAACCTGCCTGAGCTTTCCTGCGGTATGAGCGAGGACTTTGAGTCTGCCCTTGAGGAGGGCTCTACGCTCGTTCGCCTGGGCAGGGTAGTATTTAGCCCGGAGTTTGCAGTAAAATAAGGCTCTGAAGTGCGCACTGATTATCGGGGCGCCTGCACTAAACCGCGAGAGGACACAACCATGGGCTTCCTTGACGAGATTAAAAATAAGATGCACCTGGGCGGCCAGCAGGGTTACGACCAGGGTTATGGCCAGGACGACGACTACGGCTACGATGACGGCTACGACGATAGTTATCAGGGCAACGGCTACAGTGGTGCTTCGGGCGAGGGCTTCTACACCCAAGACGAGCCGAGCAACGGCCTGCTTGGCCAGACGCGCCGCGGTGAAGCTGAGTCGGTTGCCGTGTATACGCGCTCCGGTCAGCTGGTCGGCGATGACTCCCGCCATGCCACGACGTATAACCCGCCTTCGCGCTCGCAGGACAGTGTTGCGAGCGGTTATCGTCCTGGTGCCTATGACACGCCGTCGAGCTACGCCGAGAATACCCGCGCCCGTGCCGCCGCTGCACCCGCGCCTGCACCGAGCGATGCCTCGGCCTATGCGAGCAATATCATCAACGCCACGCCGCAGCTGCCGGCCTATGTCCTGCGCCCCGAGAGCTATGACGACGTGGAGACCGTGGTGCGCCGCGTTCGCACCAAGCAGCCTGTCGCACTGATTTTTGTGGGCGTACGCACCGAAGTTGCCAAGCGCGTCTTGGACTTCTCTTACGGCTTTGCCTGCGGTCTGGGTGCCACGGTCAAGGAGGTGGGCGACCGCGTGTTCATGGTGCTGCCCGCCGGTTGCGAGGTCAAAGATTCCGATCTCAAGAAGCTTCGTGCCGACGGCTACCTTAAGTAAAGACAAGACGAGGAGATTCCCATCAACATCTACACTATCGTCCAGCTGGTCAACACGCTGTTCAACTTCTATTCCACGCTCATTGTCGTCTACTGCTTTATGACGTGGATTCCCATGAAGCAGGGTGGTTTGCTTCAGGATATTGCCGCGGTGCTTGATAGCGTGTGCGGTCCGTGGCTCAACCTGTTCCGTCGTTTCATCCCGCCGATGGGCGGTATCGATTTTTCGCCGGTCGTTGCGATTATTGCGTTGCAGTTGGTGCAGAGGCTGGTTCTGCAGCTTCTTATAGGTATACTCGTGTAGAACTGACTTAGTAACTTACGTCGGGCGTGTAGCGCCGAGGCGATGAAAAAGGAGACTTGTTATGGCTATTACCCCTGCAGACATCCAGGCTCAGACTTTCTCTGAGGCCAAGCGTGGCTACGATCCTGCTGAGGTCGACGTCTTCTTGGAGACGCTGTCCTCCGAGGTTGACGCTATGCTCGCTAAGATCGTCGACCTTAAGGGTCGCCTGACTGCTACCGAGCAGCAGCTTGCCGATGCGCAGGCTCAGCTTGCCCAGGCTCAGGATGCCACCGCCCAGGCCGTTCCTGCCGCCCCCGTGGCTGCTCCCGCCCCTGACTTCTCCGCTCAGGAGCGCCAGATTTCCGCTGCCCTGATCGCTGCCCAGCAGACCGCTGAGACCATCGTCAACGATGCCAACGAGAACGCTGAGCGTATCCGCAACGAGGCTGACGCCAAGGCCCGCGAGGTTATCCGCCAGGCTCTGACCGAGAAGCAGGCCGAGCTCGAGGAGATCGATCGTCTCAAGGCTTCCCGTGAGGAGTTCAAGGCAGAGTATCTCAAGCTCATCCAGCACTTCATGGACGATGCCCAGAATTCCTTCCCGGCCGATCTGATGGCCTCCACGCCGGTCGGTTCTGCCGCTTCTCCTGCAGTGACTGTTCCCGCCGAGCCGCTGCCCGTCGCTGACCCGGTTGTCCCCGTGGCCGATCCCTTCGCCCCGATCGACAACTTTGCTGCCGACGACCTGGACTAACATTCGGCCTACAATTTAGTGCCTAGAAAGGACCCGCAGCTTGCGGGTCCTTTTTTATGACTGTGCCGGAGTGCGTAACATAAAAAACCGAGCCCTGCACATAATGGCGCAGAACTCGGCGAACGGGTGAGCGGTCAAGGGTAGGTTTTAAGGCATGTCCCAAAACCTACTTGAGGAGGAAGTCGGAGAGGGGAATGGTACGGGCCTCGCGATGCTCGGGATCGGCGATGTGGTCGGCAGGATATCCACAGACGAGCATGTGATAGGGATAGACGCCCTTGGGCAGATTGAACTGCTCCTGCGCCACCTCAGGCTTAAAATGGCCTACCCAGCACGTTCCCAGGCCCTGCTCGGTGGCCTCCATCATCATCTGATCGCAGACGATCGAAGTATCGATGGCACTCGAGTTCATCTGATCATACGGGCGCACCCAGGCATCATCGGTAACGCTGCAAATAAGGAAGATAAGCGGAGCGCCAAAGATAGACCCATCACGAGCAAACCGAGGCTGACAAGCAGCTGCCTTCTCCAGAAGCTCAGGCGTATCCAACACCATCACACGGGCTGGATGGTTATTACAAGCAGAAGGAGCAATGCGTCCAGCCTCAACAATGGCATCCACCACAGCCTGCTCCACAGCCCGAGCCTCAAATTCACGACAAGAATACCGACCCCGAGCCAGATCCAAATAAGACATACAAGCCCTCCAACAATTAAAAATCAAACAAACCCAAAGTAACCCAAACAGTACCCAAAGCAGCAATCAGCCAATCGCTCATCGAATACCAAAGTAAAACCCCGAGCAATCAAGGGCCATCACAGCAAAGGCCCCACCACGCTCAACCCCTCAGCCAAAGTTCCCAATGGTGGTACGTAAGGGAGCGGGCCCGACCACTAATACCTTTTGAACGACTCTGCTTGCAGCCGGAGTGAAAAAGGTATTAGTGGTCGGGCCCGCGACCGGTGGGATACGTACCCCCAATTAACTGTTCTTCATGACAATCGAATCCACAACATCGGCCACATTCTCGCAGCAGTCGGCGCAGTACTCCAAGAAGGCGTACACGTCACGCCAAGCGATGACCTCAAGCGGATCCTTGCCATTGACGTGCAGGTTGCGCATGGCGTTGATGTAGAGCTCGTCGGCCTCGGATTCGATGGTGTTGATCTGGATGACGAGTTCGCGCAGGGTCTTGGACTTGCGGTAGTTGGGCAGCTCGACCATCAGGTCTTTCATGGCGCGGCAGGCGTCAGTCACCTTGTGGGCGATGACGATGGCGTCGGGATGGATGCTCTGGATGTTGGTGAAGTAGACGCGCTGCACGACGCCCTCGATGCGGTCGAGCACGGTGTCGAGCGCGCAGCTCATCAGATCCAGATCCTCGCGCTCGAGCGGGGTGATAAAGGCGGTGAGCAGGGCGTCTTCGAGCTCGTGGTGCTTCTTGTCTGCCGCATGCTCAATCGCATGCATCTTATTGAGCATGTCGTGAATCTGCGCGGGATCGAAGTTCTCAAAAATCTTGGTGAGCAGCTCTGCGGCCTGGACGGCGAGGTCGGCGCAAGCGACGTAGTTGTCAAAGTAGAACGAATCGGGTTTCTTTGCCATGGGTGGGTCCTTTCGAGGCGAAGACGGGTGGGCGAAGTGTTGCGGTCCGGATGGACGTTCGGTTTGATTAGAGGAACATCATGAACAGCTTGGCCATGACAAAGCTGATGAGTCCGCAGGCAGGGAAGGTGAAGAACCAGGTGAACATCATGTCCTTGACGACGCCGAAGTTGATGGCCGAGAGGCGCTTGACGGCACCGACGCCCATGATGGCGCAGGTCTTGATGTGTGTGGAGGACACGGGGATGCCGGTAAGGGTGGCAAGCAGCAGGTTCGCGGCGCCCGCCAGGTCGGCGGAGAAGCCCTGGTACTTTTCGAGCTTGACCATGCTCTGGCCGACGGACTTGATGATGCGCTCGCCGCCCACGCTGGTGCCGATGCCCATAGTGGCCGAGCACAGCAGCATAATCCAGATGGGGATGCCTGCATCGCCGACGCTCGTCTGGCCGCTGGCAAAGGCCACGCCTAAAAAGAGCACGCCGATGAACTTCTGTCCATCCTGCGCGCCGTGCATAAAGCTCATGGCCGCGGCGCTCGCGATCTGAGCGTATTTAAAGAAGACATTGGCACGTCGCCTGTTGGCGGCGGCGAAAAGAATCGAGACGAGCTTGCACAGGACCCAGCCCATGACAAAGCCCAGGCCTATGGAGAGCGCCAGGCCGTAGATGACCTTCATCCACTCGTGGACGTTGACGCTGCTCGCACCGCCGAGGGCGATGGCGGCACCGGTCAGGCCGGCGATAAGGCTGTGGCTTTGCGAGGTGGGGATGCCAAAACGCGACGCTGTGGCGCCGTAGACGACGATGGAGAACAGCGCCGCGCATAGGCAGGCGAGCGCCATGGTGCTGTTTCCGCCAAAGTCGACGATATGTGAGATGGTGTTGGCGACGCTCGCGTTAAAGTGCGTCATGATGAGCACGCCGAGGAAGTTGAATGCGGCGCTCATGAGAATGGCGGCGCGGGCGGGCATGCAACGCGTAGTGACGCAGGTCGCGATGGCGTTGGGCGCGTCGGTCCATCCATTGACGAAGATGGCGCCCAACGCGAGGATCACGGTGACGGCAAGGACTGGGTTCGACACAATTTGGCCGAGGAAGGTTGAGAACGTTACGTCCATATATGGGCTTTCTCGAAGTTTGCAGACACGTTACAAAAACATGATAAATCGTATCACCTCCTGCGGGTCTCTTTACCGAGTTCTGATGGGAGAAGTGAACTTTTTGGCACTAAAATTGAATATTAGCCCTGTTGACCGCGGGTGTTCTTTTTGCTAACACGCCATGCGGACACGTGCGATTGCTACGACACTCCAAAACCACAGTCTGTTCGCTTTACAGCATGCAAACATGCGTTCGATAATAGGAGGCATGGAATATCGACAGACAGACGGCAAAACTCGGCGCGTGCACAAGCAGTATGTGGACGTCGTGGCCCGCATCCTCGCGGGCGGACAGGTCGTGCCGGTCACCGTCTGCTGGGTCGACGGCCGTTGTTTTACGATCGACGAAATTATCTCGACCACCGGGTTTGGCCTGATGGTCCACGGCATCCGTACGGCAACATATAAGGTGCGTTTTGGCGGGCACGCGACCGAGTTGTATCTGGAGGACCAGACGCGCGAGCGGGCAGACGGCTCGCAGGCACACGTGATGCGTTGGTGGGTCTGGGCCTTTGATCGTACGCTTGAGGGCGAGCGCCGTAGGTAAGGACGTACGGCATTCGGGTACAATGACAGGAATCTTGTCAGCTACTGCGCTGTCGCGGCGCTTTTGAAAGGACGAAATTATGAACGATATTCAGGGCTATCAGAACGGCCCCATCGAAACCGGCGCAAGCCGTGCCAAGGAGATGTCGCCGCGTGCGTATAATCTTGCCATGTCTGCCCTGATCTTTTTGGGCTTTTGCGCCATGGGCGTCGGTGCTTACTTTACGAGCACCATGTCGTTTGCGCGCATGATGATGAGCGGCGCCGCTTTGCCGCTGGTCTTTGGCTCATTTATTTTGACCATCGTCGGCATGGTCATGATGTCGGCCGCCGCCAGCAAGCAGTCCGTGGGCCTGTCCCTTGTGGGCTACGTAATCTTTGCGAGCACCTTTGGCCTGACCGCGTCGTTTGGCCTTGCCAACTACGACCTGCCCACCATCAACACTGCCTTTATCGCCACGGCCGCCATCACCTTTGTCTTTGGCGCGCTTGGCGTGACGTTCCCCAAGTTTTTCCAGCGCGTATATGGCATCGGTTTTGGCATTCTGCTCGCTACTATTCTGGTTGAGATCGTGCTGATGTTCATGGGCGTCTCACAGACCATCACCGACCTGATCGTGATCGTGGTGTTCGCCGGCTTTATTGGCTACGACACCTATGTTGCCACGACGGTGCCGCCTACGCTGCCCAACGCCGTGCTTATGGCCTCTAACCTGTTCGTGGATATTATCAACGTGTTCCTGCGCATTCTGAACATCCTCGGCCGTCGCGACTAGTGGCGAATTGCGGCGGTGCTTGCCGTGCGTGCAAATCGATGCGAAAGGCGGTCCTTCGGGGCCGTCTTTTTTGTACGCGGCGGGGTATCATGGATGGGAAAAGCCGATAGCGGCAGAGACCGAGAAAGGTGACCACTTATGGCAGACGTCGACAACAGGAACCGTAACCGCAGGTCCAACCGAGCGGGTCAGCCCAATCCCAAGCGCGAGGCCCGTGCCAAGGCCGCCGAGCGTCACGTGGCAACTGTGTCCGAAGCGTGCGCCAAGGATATCGAGCGTTCGCTTGCCGGTGTTCGCGAGTTTGACGGTATGCCTGCCGGCTTTGTCTCGGCGATGAAGGCCAAGGTTCAGAGTGCTGTGGCCACCGAAGAACAGGTTGCCGAGGACGTCGAGGGCGCGGAGGCTGCCGAGGTCGAGGCAGCGCTCGAGCCCGTCGAGGAGCCTGCCGAGGAAATCGCCGAAGCTGAGTCCGCGCCTGCTGAGGAGCCCGCTCCGGTTCTGCCTGAGGTCACCGTGCTCGATGCCTCCACCACGCAGGCCATCCTGGACAACGGTCGTGGCTATGCGCAGTTCTGCGACATGGCCGTGCTCGCCTTTGCCTCGTTCACCAACCCGGGCGGTGGCTACATCCAGGGCTATCTGGGCCAGGAGGCCACGCTGTGCGCCGATTCGTATCTGTACAACGTTCTCGATAAGCAGCGCAAATGGTACGGCGAGAACCGTCGCCGCAACATCAACTGCGAGCTTTACCGCAACCGTGCGCTGGTGGTGCCTGCGGTGCGCTTCGACCGCAACCACGTGCATGCATACGCCGACGTGATCGTGGCCGCCGCGCCCAACGTTAAGCGCGCCCGCCAGGAGTATCGCGTGAGCGACGATGCTCTGCTGGACGCCCTGCGCGACCGCATTCGCTTTGTGCTTGCCATCTGCGACGAGCTAGGTCGCGAGAAGCTCGTGCTGGGCGCTTGGGGCTGCGACAACAACGGCTTTGACGCAGAGGCCGTGGCCGAGCTCTTCCGCAAGGAGCTCGCGTCGGGCGACTTTAAGGTCAAGCAAGTCTTCTTTGCCGTGCCTTCTACGCGCTGGGATGAGGATTTTGCCAAGTTCGAGCACGTGCTGGCAAACTTCCCCGAGCGCAACGAGGAGTCCTATGCCCAGGTTGCCGCTCGCGCTGCGGCAGCTCGCGCCGCCGAGCAGGCCCAGGCTGCTACCGAGGATGATGAGGACGAGGACGATTGGCGCAAGTACCTGTAATCGGTACGTGCTGACAGATAGGTCGAGCCGGCGGGAGAGGCTGCTTCCGTCGGCTTTTTACTGAGCGAGGGGCTTACGATGAAAAACGCTCTATGCTTTGGCGACAGCAACACCTATGGTTACGATCCGGCGGGCATGCGCGACGGCACCGCGGTGCGCTATGCGCAGGATGTGCGCTGGTGCGGCGTGGCCCAACGTGACTTAGGCGAGGGCTGGCATGTAATTGAAGAAGGCCTCAACGGCCGCACGACGGTACGCGACGACATGTGCCATCTGGACACCAATCTTAACGGCATCCGCGCACTTCCGATGCTGCTCGAGGCCCATAAGCCGCTGGACGCCATTGTGATCATGCTGGGCACCAACGACTGTAAGACGGTCTTTAACGTGACAGCTTCCGATATCGCCCGTGGCGCCATGGCGCTGATTCGCGCCGTCCGCGCGTTTCCGTGGACCGACGCTGCGCCTTGTCCGCGCATTCTGCTGATGGCGCCTATCAAGATTAAGCCGCAGATCGCCGACGTATATATGACCGATTTTGACGAGCATTCCGTAGAAGCCTCGGAACATTTTGGTGAGTACTACGCGCATGTGGCTGAGCAGTTTGGCTGCGACTTTTTGAATGCCGCCGACTTTGCCGAGCCGGGCGATATCGACTATCTGCATATGATGCCCGAAAGCCATGAGAGCCTGGGTCACGCCGTGGCAGCCAAGCTCCAAGAGATGCTCGGTGAGTAGCACGGCCCCAAACCACCACAATAGTTCTCCTTGCGGTGGCTTGTTTCGTTGATTTGTCTTGATCTGTAACAGTTGTAAGGCCGAAAACGGGCTAGATGTTACAGATTGAGATTATTTTAGGTCGATATCGGTCGTTTGTCTCGATCTGTAACATCTAGGGTCGATTTTGCCGAGTTAATGTTACACATCGAGATTATCTTCTCAATGGAATTTGGATGTCTCGATTTGTAACAGGTGGGCCGAAAAATGGACTCTAACTGTTACAGATCGAGATGTTTGTGGGAACCACCGCAAAGGTGCCTGTCCCCTTTGCGGTGGTTTTGAACTGCGAGTCTTAATACTGCCACATATGGTTAACGGGGCCGGAGCCTTTGCCCATGTCAAAGCCGGCGGCGAGAGCGCCGGTTAGGTAGGCCTTGCCGGCGTTGACGGCGTCGGCAAGATCCATGCCCTGGGCCAGCGCGCAGGCGATGGCGGACGAGAGCGTGCAACCGGTGCCATGCGTGTTGCCGGTCTCGATGCGCTTGTGGCGGAACCACGTGGTGAGCGGATCGCCCAGGTGGTTGCCCTCGTCATCGAGCGGCGCGGGCTCTGCTAGCACATCGTTGGCCTCGTTGACAAAATGCCCGCCCTTAACGAGAGACGCGCAACCAAAGCGGCGGGTGAGGAGCATGGCAGCATTTTGCTGCGTGCGCTCGGAGTCGACCTCGTAGTCGAGCAGGGCCATGGCCTCGGGAATATTGGGCGTGATAACCGTCGCTAGCGGGAACAGGCGGCGGGTGAGCGCCTCGGCGGCATCTTCGGCAATCAGCCGTGCGCCCGAGGTGGCTACCATGACGGGGTCGACGACCACGTTTGTTGCGTTCCAGGCGCTCAAGCGGTCGGCGATGACTTCGATAATCTCGACAGAAGAAACCATGCCGATCTTGACGGCGTTCGGGCGGATATCGTCAAAAACGGCGTCAATTTGCGCGGCTACGATATCTGGCGAGATATCCTGTACGGCGGTGACGCCCAAGGTGTTCTGTGCGGTGATGGCGGTGATGGCCGTCTCGGCATACAGGCGGTGCGCCGTGATGGTCTTGATGTCGGCCTGAATGCCGGCGCCACCGCTGGAATCGGATCCTGCGATGGATAGAACGGCAGGTACCTTACTGCGATCCATGTTCGCTCCCTTGTTCGGTCGGAATCAAATGGGTCTATAAGCCAGCATTATAATGATGCCCGGGCCGACTCTATGTCGAACCCGGGCGGGCGATGCAATCTTTACGCAAATGCAAGCAAATGTTCACACGTCAACAATTGACAGGCACCAGCTCGCTGCCAGAAGCGGCCGCGGCGACAGGGCTAGTCCTCCATGCCGAGGTCGATCGTGGTGCCCTCGAAAATCTTGTTGACGGTGCGGACGGCACACATCTTGCCACACATGGTGCAAGTGCCTTCGGTGGCGGCGGGGGACTCCTCGTAGCGCTTCTTGCCCGTAACCGGGTCGAGTGCGCACTTCCACATGGCGTCCCAATCGAGCTTGCGGCGTGCCTGGCCCATCTTGTCGTCCATGTCGCGGGCGTGCGGCACCTTCTTGGCGATATCGGCGGCGTGCGCGGCAATCTTAGTGGCCATGAGGCCGTCGAGCACGTCCTGGGCGTTAGGCAGGCATAGGTGCTCGGCCGGCGTCACGTAGCACAGGAAGTCGGCGCCGGAGCTCGCGGAGATGGCGCCGCCGATGGCTGCGGTGATGTGGTCGTAGCCCACGCCGATATCGGTCACCAGCGGCCCCAGCACATAGAACGGGGCGTTGTGGCACAGACGCTTCTGCAGCTTCATATTGGCGGCGATCTCGTCGAGCGCCATGTGACCCGGGCCCTCGACCATGACCTGGACGCCGGCGGCCCAAGCACGCTTGCACAGCTTGCCCAGTTCGATCATCTCGGCAGTCTCGGTGGCGTCGTTGGAGTCGTAGAGACAGCCCGGGCGGCAGGAGTCGCCGAGCGAGATCGTTACGTCGTACTCGTGGCAGATTTCGAGCACCTCGTCGTAGAACTCGTAGAAGGGGTTCTCGTTACCGGTGACTTCCATCCAGCCAAACAGCAGCGAGCCGCCGCGGCTGACGATGTTCATGAGGCGGCCGGTCTCCTTGAAGGTCTTGATGACCGATTTATTGATGCCGCAGTGGATGGTCATAAAGTCCACGCCGTCTTCGGCGTGTGCACGCACGACCTCGAGCAGATCGTCCTTGGTCAGCTTGACCAGCGGCTTTTCCATGTAGCCGATGGCATCGTACATGGGGACGGTGCCTACCATGAGCGGCGTCTCGTCGATGAGCTGCTGGCGGAACTGGCGCGTCTTGCCCGAGTTGGAGAGGTCCATGATGGCGTCGGCGCCAAAGTCCTCGGCGATCTTGACCTTCTTCCATTCCTCAGCGGCGTCGGCCTTGTCGCCCGAGATGCCCAAGTTCACGTTGACCTTGGTGGACAGGCCCTCGCCGACGCCAAAGGCACGCATGCCCTTTTTGATATGCACGATGTTGGCGGGGATGGCGATGCGGCCGTCGGCCACGCGTTCGCGAATGTACTCGGGGTCGCGATGCTCGCGCTCGGCGACTTCCTTCATCTGCGGCGTGATCTGCCCGGCACGGGCGTAGTCGATTTGCGTGACGAGCTTGGGCTCGGTCTGTGTGCTCATTGGCACGGCTCCCTTCGTTGGCATTACCCATATCAGGTTTGCGGGTCAGGGCGGGCGCGCCCAGTCTCAGCCTGCCGTCTTGTCCTGCAAGCTCCCCGTTTATGTAATGGGCTCAAGTATAGCTCGAATGGGTACGATTGGCCTAACGAGCGTGCCTGTGGGGAGGCGTACATGGAAGACAAGCATCTATATCGAGAGACGCAATGGGATGTATCGGCCGAGGAAAGCCGTGCGCACCATGGCCTTGTTGCGATTGGTTTTGCGGTGCTTGCCGTGCTGGTGATTGCCTTTTGTATCTGGACGTTTGGTGGTCGCGGCGGCGCTGCATGGGAGTTCGAGGCCGACGATGCCCTGCCGATCATGACAGTGAAGGTTACGGGCGGCAATACCGTTGCCGCACCGGGCGACTATTGGTATCCGCGCGACGAGTTTGTGCAGCTGCAGCTGAGCGGTGGGTCTATTCCGGGCGAAGAAATCGAACGCGTGACGTTTGATGCGACGCTCAAAACGCTGACGGTGAAGCTCAAAGATCAAGGGGACGTGCCCACGACCATGGACATTGCGCTGACGGAATGGCGCTTGGAGCCCCCGGCGGGCGCTGCGGTATCCGAGGTGGAGCACGTTAAGATTACCTACCAAGATGGCTCGACGAGCGAGATTGCAAAGGCCGATGGCTTGGCGGAGTAACGGGGTGTTTGGAAACGGCGGGTCTATTGTGCCTGCGCGTTCATGAAAACCAGGGTGTTTTTGTCTGAAAGCTCGGGGATGTGCCGATAGCCGATGTTGAATGCGGTAAGTTCGCTTGCATCCTCGAGCTTGTTTTCTGCCATCCACCGCACCATGGAGCCGCGCGCCTTTTTGCTGGCGGTCGACCGTTGGATGGGCTTCCCGTTGCGGATACCCTCGCCAAAGAGGCACGTGACGGCTGTGGCGTCGCCCGCGAGGTGGGGCAGAACGGCTTTGGCATACTCTACGCTGGCGAGGTTGACGATCGTGGTGTTTGAACCTGCCGGGGCGATAACCCGCGCGAGCTTGTCGCTCCAAAACGCGTAGAGGTCTCGGGCATCGTCAACGGCGAGCTTCGCACCCATCTCCAGCCGATACGGTTCGACGGCATGAAAGGGGCGTACGCATCCGTAAAGGCCCGAGAGGATCCACAGATGGTCTTGCAGCCATGCGAGCTGCGCGGCATCCATCACCTCGGGTGCCATGCTCTGGTATTGAATGCCGTGATAGGACATGACGGCGGGGGAGGTATTGCGGGCGATATCGGGATTGTCGAGGTCGCCGTTTTCCAAGATGGGCTCGAACTCATGCAGGGTGTTGAGGCAAGGCCCCAGCAGTTTGTCACTCACGTTCCATAGCGCCTGCAGGCCGCCGCTGCCTTCATTTCGCTCAATATCTAGCAACGCGCGATGCAGTCGAGCCGTCTCGCGCGCAAAGGGCGGAATGCCCAGGACTTCAAAAGCATCTTGGGCCGAGCGCATCTGCTTGGCGGGCGAAATGATGACCTGCAGCATGGACTCTCCTCTGTCAAAAAGGAAGTTGCGGTGGAATACGGTCTGTTTTGGCCGTTTATAGGCCAGTTTAGTCCGTATTTCACCGCAAGTTATGAAGGGCTGGTTAGGCGCGCTCGAGGAAGGCCTTGTAGCCGCGGTAGGCCTCGTAGATATCGGCCTTGTTGGCGACCTCCCATAGGGCGTGCATGGACAGAACGGCAACGCCGGAGTCGATGACATTCATGCCGTACTTGGCCATGATGTAGGCGATGGTGCCGCCGCCACCTGCGTTGACGCGGCCGAGCTCACAGGTCTGGAAATCCACGCCTGCCTTGTCCATGATGTCGCGGACGAGGGCCACATACTCGGCATCGGCGTCGTTGGAGCCACCCTTGCCGCGGCTGCCCGTGTACTTGTTAAAGCACAGGCCGCGACCCATAAAGGCGGCGTTCTTGGTCTCGAACTTGGCGGCATAGCCCGGGTCGAAGCCGGCGGACACGTCAGAGGAGAGCATGCGGCTGCGGGCGAGCGCGCGGCGCAGGGCCAGCGGGCTACCCTCGCCGGCGAGCGTCATGATCTCGGCGACGGTGTTCTCGAAGAAGCGGCTCGTCATGCCGGTGGCACCCACGGAACCGATCTCCTCTTTGTCGACGATGAGCGTGATGCTCGTGCGCTCCACGTTGGTGACGTTGATCTGGGCGAGCATAGAGGGGTAGGCGCAGACGCGGTCGTCGTGGCCATAGCCCAAGATCATGGAGCGGTCGAGGCCCATGTCGCGGGCGGGGCCGGCGGGCACGACCTCGATCTCGGCGGAGAGGAAGTCCTCCTCCTCGACGCCGTACTGCTCTTTGAGGATGTCCAAGAACATCTGCTTGACGGGCTCCTTGGGAGCGTCCTTGTCGTCCTCATCGAACTTGACGGGGCGGCCGCCCACGATCACGTCGAGGATCTCGGCGTCGACGGCGTCCTTGGCAGGCTTGGACATCTGCTCGCTCGAGAGATGGATCAGCAGGTCGGAGATGGTAAAGACCGGGTCGTCGGCCTTGTCGCCGATGTTAATGTCGACGGTGGTGCCGTCCTTTTTGCAGATGACGCCTACGAGTGCGAGCGGGGAGGCCACCCAGTGGTAGCTCTTGACGCCGCCGTAGTAGTGCGTGTCGAGATAAGCCATGTCGCCGGCCTCGAAGGCGGGGTTCTGCTTAAGGTCCAGGCGCGGCGAGTCCACGTGCGCGCCCAGGATGTTAAAGCCCTGCTCGAGCGGGGCGGTGCCCAGGTTGACGAGCATAAGGTCCTTGCCGTGGTTAGCGGCATACACCTTGTCGCCTGCCTTGAGCTCGCGGCCTTCGGCGATTACGGTCTCCAGGTCGACGTATCCCGCCTCCTCGGCCATCTTGATGCCGGCCTTGACGCACAGGCGCTCGGTCTTGTTCTCACTCAAAAAATGCTTATAGCCGCGGCAAAGCTCCTCGAGCTCCTCGATTTGCTGTGGCGTGTACTTTTTCCATGCGCAGGGACGCTCCATGACGCAGGCTCCTTTCGGATCGA
Organism: Coriobacteriaceae bacterium; assembly: GCA_036718335.1. Taxonomy (GTDB): domain Bacteria; phylum Actinomycetota; class Coriobacteriia; order Coriobacteriales; family Coriobacteriaceae; genus Collinsella. The sequence continues at coordinate 2,237 of DAIMBN010000018.1, read as the reverse complement.
TCGTGCTGGTTGATGTACCGTGAGCCATCGTATCACGCGCGGGCTCACGGTGGCGGGGGAGCTTGATGTGAGGTGGCCGCGGGGCGGGGAGCGTGTAAACTGGAGTGAGCAAACCGTGCCCAGCCTAAAGCGAGGTATTCAATATGTCTGACAAGCGCCGCACCTTTGCCGTTATCGACGGCAACTCGCTCATGCATCGCGCCTTCCACGCCGTGCCGCCCACCATGAACGCGCCGGACGGTCGCCCCACCAACGCGATCTTTGGCTTTCTGAACATGTTTCTTAAGATGATCGATGCCTTTAACCCCGACGGCGTTGTTGTGGCGTTTGATAAGGGCAAGCCGCGCGTGCGCATGGAGATGCTGCCGCAGTATAAGGCGCAACGCCCGCCCATGGACCCCGATCTGCATGCGCAGTTCCCTATGATCAAGGAGCTGCTCGCCGCGCTCAACGTGCCGATTCTGCAATCCGAGGGCTGGGAAGGCGACGACATCCTGGGCACTATGGCGCGCCTGGGCGAGCAGGCCGGCTGTGACATGCTGCTGGTGACCGGTGATCGCGACATGTATCAGCTTGTTACCGAGCACGTCAACGTGGTCTCGACCCGTAAGGGCCTGTCCGATGTAGCGATTATGACGCCCGAGAGCGTGGATGACCTGTATCACGGCATTACGCCGGCGCTCGTGCCCGATTTTTACGGTCTGAAGGGCGACACGTCCGATAACATCCCCGGCGTGCCGGGCATCGGCCCCAAAAAGGCGAGTGCACTCATCGCGCAGTACGGCAGCTTGGACGAGGTCATCGCGCATGCCGACGAGGTCAAGGGTAAGATGGGCGAGAACCTGCGTGCACACATCGACGACGCACTGCTGAGCCGTAAGGTCGCAACCATTCGCACCGATGCGCCCGTCGAGCTCGACTTTGACGAAACGTCCTTCCCGGCGTTTTCTGCCGACGAAGTGTCCGCGGCGCTGGGCACGCTTGGTATCACCGCCATGCAGAACCGTTTCTTGGCGCTGATCGGCGGCGAGGGCGGGGCTGCTGCTGCCTCCAGTGTGGTTGAGATACCCGCGATTGAGCGCACCGCTGCCGGCGATGCCGAGGCGCTTGCTGCCGTGGCGTCCGAGGTTTCGCGTGCGATCGAGGCGGGCGAGTGGGTCGCCGCCGTGGTGGACGACGACAAGGAAGAGGGCGCGCTCTTTGGATTGACGCGCACGCTGTGGTTGGCGACGTCCAAGGGCCTGTTCGCGCTCGAGGAGGGCGACAGCTGTGCGGCGGCTGAGGCTGAGGGCTTCAACTTCGCCCACGGCGTGATTGCCGGCGTGCTTGCGCGCTTGTTTGTGGCGGGCCGCGTGGCGAGCCCGGATATGAAAGCGCTGCTGCATGAGCTTTCGCCCATCGATTCTTCTGAGCCCGAGCTCATGGATCCGCTCGCTGCCGATTCCACGCGTATCTTCGATACCGTGGTCGCTGCCTATCTGCTGGATTCCGATCGCTCCGAGTTCGATGAGGCATATCTGGCCGATACCTATCTGCAGATGTCGCTGCCTGCGGCGCGCGGTGCAGAGGGTGCCGGCGAGGACGCTCCTGCACCCGCCGCTCGCACGGCGGCCTTGACGCTGGCGCTGGTCGCACCGCTGCGCGACCGCATGGCCCGCGAGAACGCCGCCAACGTGTTCGATGGCATCGAGATGCCGCTCGTGCCGGTGCTTGCCAAGATGGAGCGCGCGGGCATGCTCGTGGACCCCGACCGCCTGCGCAGTCTGTCCGAGGGTCTGGCGACCCAGATTACCGAGGTCGAGCGAAGCATTCGCGACCTGGCGGGTGACGAGACCTTTAATATTGGCAGTCCCATGCAGCTGTCGCATGTGCTCTTTGATGTGATGGGGCTTCCGACCAAGGGTCTCAAGAAGACTAAGCGCGGCTATTATTCGACCAACGCCAAGGTGCTGAGCGACCTTGCCCGCGACCACGAAATCGTGCGTCTGATCTTGGACTGGCGTGAAAAGTCCAAAATCAAGTCCACCTATCTGGACACGCTGGGCCCGCTGCGCCGCGGTGACGGTCGCGTGCACACCACGTACAACCAGACCATCACGGCAACGGGGCGTCTGTCCTCAAGCGACCCGAACCTGCAGAACATCCCAACGCGCTCGGAGCTGGGTCGTACCGTCAAGACGGCGTTTTCGGCAGGCGAGAGATGCGCCAGCAGACGCAGCTCGATCTGCGAGTAGTCC
>DAIMBN010000068.1:0-5969 GCA_036718335.1 Coriobacteriaceae bacterium | reverse complement strand
CGTTCTTGGTCTTGAGGAAGTGGTCCTCCTGCGGAAGCTGCAGCGTGTAGCCCAGAGCCTGACCGCGGCTGACGATCGAGATCTTGTGGACCGGATCGGAGTGCTCCAGGATGTGGCCCACCAAAGCGTGACCGCTCTCGTGGTAGGCAATCGTGGTGCGCTCGGCCTCGGTCATCACGCGACCCTTGCGCTGCGGACCGGCAATCACGCGCTCCATCGATTCCTCGACCTCGTCCATCGAGATCACGGAACGATGGCGGCGGGCAGCCAGCAGCGCAGACTCGTTGAGCAGATTTGCCAGATCGGCGCCGGTGAAGCCAACGGTCATCTGGGCGAGCTTCTCAAACTTCACGTCCTCGTCCATCGGCTTGTTCTCGGCATGCACGCGCAAGATCTGCTCGCGGCCCTTCACATCCGGACGGTCAACCGTAACCTGACGGTCAAAACGACCGGGGCGCAGCAACGCCGGATCCAGGATGTCAGGACGGTTGGTTGCAGCGATCAGGATGACCGACTCGCTCTCCTCAAAACCGTCCATCTCGACCAGCAGCTGGTTGAGCGTCTGCTCGCGCTCGTCGTGACCGCCGCCCAAGCCAGCTCCGCGCTGACGTCCCACAGCATCGATCTCATCGATGAAGATGATCGACGGAGCCTGGGACTTGGCCTCCTTAAAGAGGTCACGCACGCGGCTGGCGCCGACACCCACGAACATCTCGACAAAGTCGGAACCCGAGATGCTAAAGAACGGCACGCCCGCCTCGCCGGCTACAGCCTTGGCCAGCAGCGTTTTACCGGTGCCCGGAGGGCCCACCAGCAACACGCCGCGCGGAATCTTGGCGCCCAGCTTGCGATAGCGGTCCGGATCGCTCAAAAAGTCACGGATCTCCTCGAGTTCCTCGACTGCCTCGTCCACGCCGGCAACGTCTTCAAACTTGACCTTGGGGCGCGTGGCCTCGTTGGTCTTGGCGTTGGTCTTGCCAAACTGCATGTTCCTGTTGTTGGCGCCCATCATCTGGCGCATAAAGTAGAACATGATGGCGATAAGGGCGATCGTCGGAAGCACACTCATCGCCAAGTCGCCCCAAAAATCGGGATCGTTGGTGTTGACGATGTACTTGGTATCGGGGTGCTCCGCCATGAGCTCGGCAAGCGAATCGGAGCCGACATAGGTCGAGGAGAAGCTCTTGAGCTCGCTCGTATCGCCCTTGTCCTTCTTCGTCTTCCAGTAATGACCCGCCACGCTTCCGTCTTGAACCGTATAGGTCAGATCTTCGACGCGATCCTGCTTGATGGCGCTCACCATCTCGCTCGTCGCGAGCTTAACGGTATTGCTGGAATTGGCAAAGCCGGAGCCCATGTTAAAGAAGGCGTAGCCCAGAAGCGCGCAAGCCAAAATAAAATACAGCCAGCCCGTACGCGTGGGCTTCTTGCCTCCGGGCATCCCCGGGATCTTAGGCTCCCGGGGAGTCTGGGAATTGTTATCGTTATGGTCGTCGGGCATCTTACGAATAAACCTCCGGTTTCAAAATGCCCAGATACGGAAGGTTACGATAGCGCTCGGCATAGTCGAGGCCGTAGCCCACCACAAAGGCATCGGGGCAATGGGTTCCAACATACTTGGGCGTGATGGCCGAGGTGCGGTCCTCAACGTCCTTCCACAGGAAGGCAGCGACCTCCAGCGAAGCGGGCTTGCGGCTCTCGAGGTTCTTCATCAGGTACTTGAGGGTCAGGCCCGAGTCCAGAATGTCCTCGACGATCAGCACGTCGCGACCACGGATGTCGATATCCAGGTCCTTAATGATACGCACGATGCCCGAAGACTTCACACCGTCGCCATAGCTCGAAACAGCCATGAAATCGATGTTGGTCGGTAGCTCAATCTTGCGCATCAGGTCGCCCATAAAGACAACGGCACCGCGCAGAACCGCGATCAGCACCAGATCCTTACCCGCGTAGTCGCGAGTGATCTCCTCGCCCAGGCGAGAAACGATGCCGTCGATATCCTCCTGCGTAAACAGAACCTTCTCGATATCCGGATGTTGAGAAGCCATGACAACCCTTTCTTGTGCTTAATCGCCCACACACCGCCGTATGGACGCGAACTACACATTCTAGCAGCGCACGGGGTATATTTTCCAGCCCGCGCACCATCAGCGCGGGAATACCGTCAACGCCGCACAGAACAGCTGGTGCGAGGGGCTAATCCGCGTCAACCACGCGAAGCAGATAAGCCACACGCGTCGCCGCCGTGCATTTAAAACGTTCGTCCGCGCGAACTCCGGCGACCCACACCACGGCACCTCCCGGCGCCGTCCTCACCACGGGCACGCCGGCGCGCTCGGAAACGGGAATGCGAGCCTCGCCTAGCAAGTCGGATACCTTCTTGCTTCGGCCACTCATTCCTAACGGGCACATCACGTCTCCCGGTGCGGGACCGTCCACCCACAGGCGCGCCAATCGCGCCTCTGCAGGGATCTCGCCACGTGAGCCCGCCAGGATCCGCTCACTATCGCTGTCGGCAAAACCCAGGGCAGCCGCGTCTACCAAAGCTGTCACTTCCCCGGCAGCCGCAAGCTCACGGGCGCGGCGCACGATATCGCATCCCGGCTCAACGGCCATCGGCTCTGCGACCAGCATGCGCCCCCCGCCCAACGGCAAACGACCGGGTATGGTAATCCAGTCCGCAACCAGCCCCTCACGAGCCGCCGGCGCCTTAAACGCTAGCATGCCAAACTCGACGCGCGCGTCAATTCCCGCCGGAAGCGTGACCGAGCCTGTGCCTTCGGCAACGCAGGAAAGGACTCGCTCCACATGTCGCATCTCTGGACGAGCGCCCGGATCGATGCGTTTGATCGCCAGTCGCACGATGCGCCGCGCGATTACCACCTCGGCCGCAGCAAGGCGTCTGGCATCGAGCACTAGCGCGCCCGCCGCCTCCTTGCGCAGGCAGCTTCGAAACGCCTGTGCCGACAGCTGGGATAGAAACGCATCTTCGTCACCCAAGATCTCACAGGCGGCGCCAATCGTCTTGCACACGCTCGCATTACGCTGTGCCACCACTGGCATTACCCGATGGCGCACGTAGTTTCGCAGATACGAGATATCCTCATTGCTCTCGTCTTCACGCCACGGCTGACCATGTACCTGTAGATAGCCCACGAGCTCGCCATGAGTTAGGTCGAGCAAGGGACGCACCACGATATTCCTCCGGCGAGGAATGCTCGATAGACCAGCGGGCCCCGAACCCTTAATCGCGTTCATCAAAAACGTTTCCGCGCGATCCGAAGACGTGTGCGCGGTGCAGATACGAGCCGCCGTTCGCGGTGTCCCCGTCTGGGCGCACAGCTCGCGAACATACCTCCGCGCCGCGGCATAGCGCACCTCGCGGGCCGCGGCCTCAATATTGCCCGACTCCCCATCAAAATAAGCGTGCTCCACGCACAGCGGTAAACCATATTTCGCGCAGAGCTCACGCACAAAGGCCTCGTCGCCATCGGACGCCTTGCCGCGCAGATGATGGTTTACATGCAGCACATGCAGGCGCTCGCGAGCAATGGGGGCAACACCGCGTCCGTCTTGGATATCCAGCTTTGATGTGCACGCCATAAGAAGCAGTGCCGTCGAGTCCGCGCCGCCTGATACCATGAGCACGACAGGAGCAGCCTGCTGCCTCGTTCGGGTCTCATCGACTGCCCCGGGCACGGCATGGTGTCCGTAATGCTGTGATACCGTAGGCATTTGCTTCCTCCTCTATTCGTCCGCACCCATTGTATCCTTTGGAATCTTATGTCTCGTCTGCACCTTCATATCCTTGGCAGCGGCTCAAAAGGCAACTGCGCACTCATCGAGGGCCCGCAGGGGCTCATTATGATTGACGACGGTCTTTCTCGCCGCGAGACATTAAAGCGCATGGCAGAACTGGGACTCTCGGCAGACAACGTCTCGGCCCTTCTCATTACTCATGAGCATAGCGATCACATCAAGGGTCTCGATGTCTGGTGCAAGCACTGGCACGGTCCCCTCTTTGCCAGCAGGGGCACACTTTCGAGCAAAGAAAATCTTTCGCATCTGCCTGTCGAGGAATTCGACCCCGGTGACACCCTATCCATTGCCGGCATCCACGTGCAAACCTACTCAACATCACACGATGTCATAAATCCAATCGGCTTTCGATTCGACGCCCTCGATGATTCCATCGGCTTTGCTACCGACACCGGAGAGCTATCGAGCCAAGCCATGAACACCCTCAAAGATTGTCGAGTCCTCGCGCTCGAAAGCAACCACGATGTGACCATGCTGCGCGAGGGAGAATATCCCCGCTTTCTTCAGGAGCGCATCCTGTCTGCAAGGGGACACCTCTCCAACGGCCAAGCCGCCGAAGCCGCGCGCGAACTTGTTACCGATCGCACCGAACAGCTCATTGCCATGCATATCAGCCAAGACAACAATCGTCCGAGCCTTACCGTCAAAAGCTATGCCAACGCTCTAGCCGCAACCCTGGATGACGAGCTCGGCAGCTCCGCCACCCTTCTCCAAGGATCGCGAAAACTCTCGATACGCCCCGCAAGCCAGTATCGGCCAGCAACCATTCAATAGACTGTCCTAAACAGCAAAAGGGGCCGGGAATCGCTTCCCAGCCCCTTTTGTTGTCTTTTAATAGCGAAGAACACCAACGAAGTTATTCGATGGAGATCTTCGTAACGTTCTTCTTCTCGACGATCTTGGGAACCGTAACGGTCAGGATGCCGTCAGCGTACTTAGCCGAGAGGCCCTCGCTCGAAGCGTCCTTAAGATACACGCCACGCGTCGCGCTGTACGAGCTGAACTCCTTCTGCAGGAAGTTCTTGCCCTCGTTCTCCTCGTCTTCCTCGACATTCACGCTAATGGACAGACGGCCCTCGTTAAGCTCGACATCGATATCGTCCTTGGCGACACCGGTCAGATAAGCCTTGACCTCATAGCCATCGCCCTTATCCTCAACGTCAACGGGGAACGCCTTAGAGGCAATCGAGCTGTTCGCTAGGTCGCTCATATCATCAAACAGATCGAACAGCGAGCTTGCAGAGGGACGAACGCCAAAAACCGAACGATAAGGAACCATGCTTGCCATGTTTACCACTCCTTTATAGGACTGCCGAGTCATCTTCCAGGTGACTGGGACTTCTTTTGACGCTCTTATATATGCCCACCCAGTGCTCATATATACATCGACTATAAAGTTTTTTGAGTCCAGTACTATAAGCATATCTAAGTGCGTATGACTCAGGTTTTAGGAAGGTTAAGGTTCTTTGAACTAGAGCTTAAATACCGAGTATGTCCCCAGCTATAAATAACAAGGGGCTTACAATGAGCGCGTACACGTTGTTGGTAACGAGCTAAAGGGCATCATGGACGACCAAAACCAGAACAATATGTTTATGCCGACGCAGGGGGAAGATACTTCCACGCAGCCGCCACGGTTCCATCGCCCCCACATCTCGCAAGAGCCCATTAATGATCCGGAGCCCGAGTATGTGACGAGAAATCGATATCAAACGCTCGAGGATGCCCAAACGGGACGTAAACATATGGGCGTCGCCTCGGGAGACCCCGTATATCTGAAAGACGCACCATTATCTAAAAACAGCGCAGCTAGTGATGAGCCGATGAAAGCATCCGCCACTCATCAACAAAGAGGTCCTCGACCAAAGCAAACCTTGACGAATTCGGCTCGCTATCTCGAAACGCCAAAACAGGGAAAATCAATCTTCGTTTCGTCAAGTAAACGACGCAAGCAGCATCGACTGACAATCCTGCTTTTGATCATTGTGGCCATAGCAGTTGCCCTTGTTAATCGATTTATCTTCTTTAAATAAAGGCTCAATACCAAAAACGATAAGATCGTCTGGTGTAATTGAGTCATTTACGCCCCATAAACGCAAAAAAGGGGGAGGCCGCGAGGCCTCCCCCTTCTTCAGTTTCGGATGACG
>DAIMBN010000017.1:0-35128 GCA_036718335.1 Coriobacteriaceae bacterium | reverse complement strand
CCCCGCGACCGAGTCACTGCTGCGCGACTGCATCGCCCGCGGTGCCGACGACGCGCTGCTGCTGACCGATCGCGCCTTTGCAGGTGCCGATACCCTGGCAACCACCTACGCCCTCAAGTGCGGCATCGAAGCGCTCGACGAGGACTTCGACCTGCTCATCTGCGGCAAGATGGCGGTGGATGGCGATACGGCCCAGATCGGTCCCGAGCTTGCCGGTGCCTTTGAGATTCCCTGCGTGACCGACGTGAGCTGCGTGCAAAGCGCGGGCTTTACGACGTGTGGCTCGCTGGCGCTCGTTCACGGATGCGATGTCGGCGAGGAGACGGTGTATCTTGAGATGCCGTGCGCGATGACGACTGCCAAGGAGATTGGCCAGTTGCGTATGCCAAGCATTGCCGGTATTCGTGCGGCGGAGGAGGCGGACGTGCGCGTGGTCAGTGCCGCCGACGTGAACGCCGACCCCGCGCGTTGCGGCCTTGCCGGGTCGCCGACACGGGTCGTGCGCTCGTTTGTGCCCGACCGTGACCAAACGTGCGAGACCGTTGAGGGGACGGCGTCCGAGCAGGCGGCAAAGCTTGCCAAGATTATCGAGGGGATGGCATAGATGAGCGGACTGATTATCGATAGCGAAGCCTGTATCGGCTGCGGTCGCTGCGTTCGCGCCTGTGCCTCGGGCGGCATCGTAGTGGAAGGCGAGCGACCCAGCCGATGCGCCCGCGTAACCGACGGCTGCATCCTATGCGGTGGGTGCGTCGACGCCTGCCCTGTCAACGCTATCTCGATCGAGCGTGACGAGGCCGCTGGTGCGGTGGACCTTGATGCATATCGAGACATTTGGGTATTCGTGCAGACCGACGAGCACGATACGGTGACTCCCGTTGCCTATGAGCTTATGGGCAAGGGCCGCGAGCTTGCCGATGCTCGCGGCTGCCGTCTGGTGGCACTGGTCGGCATGAGCCCCGAGGGCTCGCTCGGAGACCTCGAACACCTGGTTTGCGCCGGCGCGGACGAGGTCCTAGTCTGTCGCGACGAGCGTTTGCGTCAGAGCGATGCCGAAGTCTACGCTCGCCTGATCTGTGATTTGGTAGCCGAGCGCAAGCCCGAGGCAATTCTGTACGGCGCGACCGCCTTTGGCCGCGAGCTGGCGCCTGGCGTTGCCGTGCGCCTGCAGACGGGCCTCACGGCCGACTGTACCGTGCTTTCGATGGATGCGGAGACGGGCTTGCTGCAGCAGACGCGCCCGGCGTTTGGCGGCAACTTGATGGCCACCATCATTTGCCCCAACCACCGTCCGCAGATGGCAACGGTACGCCCCGGTATCTTTAAGGCTCCCGACTTCGACTACGGCCGTTCTGGCACGATCGCCCAGGTGATGCTTGCGGAAGACGTTAAGACCCGTGTCGAGATCTCGATTCCCGCCGAGGAGTGGGGGCAGCAGGCCTCAATTGCCGATGCCGAGCGCCTGGTTGTGGTGGGCCGCGGCATTGGCTCCAAGAAGAATCTGCCCCTGATGCGAAAGCTCGCCGATGCCCTGGGTGCCGAGCTTGGTTGCACGCGTCCCGTCGTGGAGGCGGGTTGGCTGGAGTATCGCCACCAGATTGGCCAGACGGGCGTATCGGTTTCGCCCAGGCTTCTCGTGAGTATCGGTGTTTCGGGCGCCATCCAACATCTTGCCGGCATCGGTGGGGCGGAGTGCATCATCGCCATCAACGAGGACCCGGATGCCCCCATTTTTGGTGCTGCCCAGTACAAGGTTGTCGGTGATGCCGTCGAGGTCGTCGAAGAGCTGCTGGCCCAGCTTGAGCGCTAGGCACGCGCCAGCCAGTCGCGCATCTCGTCCTTTAGGCGCTCCCAGGTCGCTTGCGTGGCGGGATTGGTAAAGGGGCGCGTAATGCCAAAGGGTGCGTCGAGCAGGCGGAAGATATCGCCCTGCTCGCACGCCAGCGCGCGGCTCGCTGGATAGACGAGCTCAAACATAAAGCAGATGAGTCCCACCAGGTAGTCTGCGGGCTCGTTGCGTTCATCGCGTGCGACGCAGCGGTGTTCGTCAAAGGCGGCAAGTGTCGGCGACGAGAAACGGCTGCCGAGAAACGTTTTCTCGTCCACCTTGAGGATAGTGTCGACGGTGCTGTCGGCGATGGTGCGCATAATGTCGATCTTGTCACCATCGCGCACGATATCGCAGAAGCACCGTGTACGCTCGTCGAGTTGTGCCGGCAGGCGAAAGTCGCTGTGATAGGCGATGCTCGCTCGGATGAGCTCGTCATGCGCACCGGTTTCGATAAAGTCACGGATGTTTGTCGTGGCGGGTGCATCGGCGGGATTCTCGCCAAAGAGGACCTCGATGCCCAGCGCCGCATGGCTCATGCTCTCGGCGTCCTTAAAGGTGTCCCAGCGTCGCAGCTGCTCAAAGCGGCCCATATCGTGTAGCAGGCCGCAAAGCCATGCCAGGTCAATATCTTCTGACGACCAGCCCTGCTCGCGCGCTACGGCATCGCATGCCTCGGCCACGTGGTACGTATGCTCGATTTTGAGCGCGATGCGTGGGTTGGTGGCGTCGTAGGCATCGGTGTAGCTTTTGAAGGCCGCGCGCGCCCGGTCTCGATCGATAGCTGTCATAATGACTTCCTAAAAAGTTGTGTCTTTCGATCCGGTGGCAATTGTAGGTGAACTCGGTTGCTGTCGGATGATGATTCTGCCGTATCGCTACATGCGGCTCGGAGACCTTGTCAGGATGAGAAGCGTATGGTGCTCAAAATCGTTAGAACCGTCTGGCCGGTGATGCTTACCTATGTTGCAATAGGCGCGCCGTGCGGAATGATCATGGGGCAGACGGGAATGGAGCCCTGGATGGTCTTTGCTCTGAGCAGCACGTTTGTGACGGGCAGCGGGCAGTTTATGATCTGCAACCTGTGGCTGGCGGGTGTGCCTGCAGCATCGATCGTCGCGAGCGTCGCCGCCATCTCCTCGCGTTTTGCGCTTTACTCGGCATCGATCGCGCCGCATCTGACGGGTGCCTCGAAGCGTCAGACGCTGGCTGTTGCCGCGACACTTACCGAGGAGGCATACGGCATCTCGCTTGCCAAGTTGGTTGAAGGGGAGGATTGGGGCCCGCGTGAGTCCTTCGTGCTCAACGTGATCCTTATCGCAACATGGGGCGTTTCGTGTACGACGGGCGCCATCGTCGGCGCCGTTGTCGATGTTCCCACCGCCATTGCAGCCTTTGTCTGCACCTCACTCTTTATCTGCCTGCTCTTTTCGCAGCGGCTGTCGCGCGGCAATGTCGTGGCTGCTGTTATGGCTGCGGTGTCTGTCGCCATATGCAAGTTCTTGGGCCTCACGAATATTGCCGTGCCGGCAAGCGTCGTGGCCGGCATTGCCATTGCGTTGGCGTGCGATGCTGTATTTGACGGAAGAGGTGCCCGCGATGCCCGTTAACGAGTTCTTGGTTCTGTGGCTGTCGTCGTGGGCTGCTATCGCGTTCTTTCGCATCGCGCCGGCGTTCGCCTTGCGCGGGCGGACCCTGTCGCCCCGTATTACCGAGGCCCTGGGCTATATCCCGCCCGCTGCCTTTGCCGCGCTGGTCGCCAACGACTTGGTGAGCCCCGGCGCGTTCGACGCGGGACTCTGGCCTGCCTTGGTTCCCTGGATTGCGGCCGCCGGCGTCGTGGTCGTGGCGGTCAAGACAAAATCGATGCTGTGGTGCTGCGTCTCGGGCATCGTACTCTATATCGTCTTGAGCCTTATATAGGGGTGGCGTCGCGGGCGCCGAATCTCGTTCCATCCCAACTTGTCGAATTTTTCACCGAGCTGGTCTATTTCTTCTGGTACCATGGTCAAACTTTACTGTAGCAAAGCGTGACGTGGGCTTTTGTACCCCGTCAGCGGAAATGGGGGTTTCATGGCACAGGAAGCAACCGCCAACGAGCAAAAGAAATTCAGGGTCCCGCGCATCCCGGGCGACATCATGATCTATCCGATGATCGTCGGTCTTTTACTCAACACCTTCTGCCCGCAGGTTTTTGAGATCGGCGGCTTCTTTACGGCTGCCTGCCGCGGTGGCTCCAATACCATCGTTGCCGCGATCCTGCTGTTTGTGGGCGCCGGCATCAGCTTTAAGTCCACGCCGGGCGCCATCAAGACCGGCATCGTCGTGCTGATTCCCAAGCTTGTTGTTGCGGCCGCCCTTGGCTTGGGTGTGGCATATTTCTTTAACGACAACTTCCTGGGCCTGAGCTCCGTGTCTATCATCGGCGGCATCACGTTTTGCAACATGGCGCTCTATACGGGCATCATGGGCGAGTTCGGCGATGAGTCCGAGCAGGGCGCTGTCGGTATCCTGTTCTTTACGGCCGGCCCCGCCGTCACGATGATCATCCTCGGTGTCTCGGGTCTCGCCAACATCCCCGTCGGCACCATCATCGGATCCATCCTGCCGCTTGTCATCGGCATGGTTCTGGGCAACCTCTTCCCGTTTATCAAGAACCTGCTGGTCCCCGGCGCCAATCCCGCAATCGCCGTTATCGGCTTTCAGCTCGGTGCGTCCATGAGCCTTTCGAGCTTTATCACCGGCGGCATCTCGGGCATCCTGCTGGGCCTCATCACGCTCTTTATCGTCGGTCCCATTACCTTTGCCTTCGAGCGCTTGTGTGGCGGTAACGGTAAGGCGGCCGTTGCCTGCTCCACTATCGCCGGCACGGCTATGACCACGCCGGTCGCCCTCGCCGAGGTCGCCCCGCGCTATGCCGAGCTTGCGCCCACCGCGTATGCGCAGATCGCCACTGCCGTCATCATCACGGCAATCATGGCTCCGATTCTGACCGGCTGGGTCGATAAGAAGTTCTGCCACGGCAAAGAGGATCTGTCGCCTGCCGGTGTCGAGGCCATCGAGGAGGCCGTCGCGACCGACGTCGATGGCGAGTAATCGTCGACGCGAGTCAATCAAGCCGGCGTGCAATTCGCGCCGTTTGAGCGCCCGAACGAAAGCTGTCTTGCAGTGACGTTCGGGCGCTCTGCTATTATTCCCCTTACCCCTGCGGAGTAGGGGTGTTTATTGCCCAGACACGAATCGGGCGATTCTGACCACTTGGATATTGAAGGGATGGCGTCTAGTGGTTAAGGCACTCAAGATTGAGATATTCCTGCTATGCATGATTGTTCTTATCGGGCTTGCCGCGCGAAGTCGCCACTCCTTGTTCTCGAGTACCCAGCAGTTATTGTTTAGTACGCTCGGCTACACCTCTGCCGCGTACATGTTATTCGATATAATCTGGACGCTTTCGGACGGTGTGGGCGGCACGCTGGGCATTGCTGCCAACTGGATTTCCAACGCGGTTTCGTTTTCGCTCTTTGCCGCCGCGTGCCTCATTTGGTTTATCTATTCCGAGACGGTGCAGGGTTCTCGCCTTTTGACCGCGCGCTATAGGATGGCGTTTGTAACGCTGCCTGCGGTGCTGGTAGTCGTACTGGCGTTTACTAGCTACTGGACGCATGCCCTGTTCTATATCGATGCGCAGGGCGCGTATCGTCGCGGTTTTGTCTATATGATCCAGCCCATCGTCAGCTACTGCTACGTTATATATACGTCCCTGCATGCGTTTATACAATCTTGCAAGGTCGAGAGCCTACAAAAGAAGGCCATCTATCAAACCTTGGCATTTTTCGCCATTCCGGCCTTGGTGGCCGGTGTCTTTCAGGTCTTTTATTCGGGTCCCTGCCTTAGTGTCGGCATCATGTTAAGTATGTTGCAGCTCTACATTGTTTGTCAGGAGCAGCTGATCTCGACCGACCCGTTGACTGGCCTTAACAATCGCAACCGTTTTGAGACCTATATGCTGTCGCTGTTCTCGGGTGCTGATCAGGCCGATGATGTGTATCTGCTTATGATGGACGCCGACGGCTTTAAGCTGATTAACGATCGCTATGGACATGTGGAGGGCGACCATGCTCTCCAGGTCATATCTGCTACGCTCAAAGAGGTCTGCTCGGCGTCTGGTGGTTTTATCGCACGTTATGGCGGCGATGAGTTCGTGGTGCTCCAGAAGGCTGCGGCGGAACAGGACATCATAGACCTGTGTTCGGCGATTAACGACGAGCTCGCTCGTGCCGAGGTGCCGTATGCATTGCGGATGTCCATCGGTTACGCGCGGATCGGCGATAGTGTTGATACCTGGCAAGACTTACTTCGCGCTGCCGATGCGGAGCTCTACCGCGTCAAGGCCGAGAAAAAGAAAGCCGGCGTCCAGATACGCTAGAAAAAAGGGGCGCACGCTTGCGTGCGTGGCGGCCCTCAGCTCACCGATGTACTCCATTAAGCTAAGGTACATGAATCCCCTCTGCTAAATAAGGGCAGTTCGTTAAGCTTTTTTGGGTTTGTTGACGATGATGATGCCGCCGCAGACCAACAGCAGGGCAACGATGACGGTAACGGGGCTCGTGCCAGCGCCCTCGCCGAGCAGCAGCGCGCTCAGCAGCACACCAAAGACGGGGTTCATAAACCCAAAGACCGAGACGCGGCTGACGGGGTTGACGGCAAGCAGGCGCGACCACAGCGAGTAGGCTACCGCGGAGATAAGCGCCATGTAGATGATGAGCGCGATGGCGGGGGCAATCGCCGTGGGGGAGAGCGCGCCATCCATCAAAAAGCCGATGGCGGTGAGGACCAGGCCGCCGACCAAGAACTGCCACCCGGCAAGCAAAACGCCGTCGTGCTCGCGCGAGAAGATACCGATCAGGCAGGTCGAAAGGGCGCCCGTGACGGTAGAGGCCAGGATAAAGCCCTCGCCGTCGAGCGTAAAGCCAAAGGTGCCGTCCGCGCCCGAAAGGTTGACGAGCGCGACACCGGCAAAGCCCAGTACGCAGCCGAGCACCTTGGCCGCATTGAGCTTTTCGGTGCGAAACGCCAGGGCGGCAAAGAGGATGGCTAGGAAGTTGGCGCTGGCCTCGATGATGGAGCTCGACATAGCACTGGCACGCGAGAGTCCCAGGTAGAAAAAGAAGTACTGGCCGATGGTCTGGAAGAGCGACAAGATGCAGATGGGCTTGATATCACGCGCTTGCGGAACGAGCGGACGGCGCTGGGCCACGCTCATGCCAACAATGACCAGCATGCCGGCAAGGGTGAAGCGCAGACCCGCGAAGAGCAGCTGCGAGGCGCTGTCGTGCGCGGGAATGCCAAAGAGGCCGTAGCCGATCTTGATGCAGGGGAAGGCGGAGCCCCAGAGCGCGCAGCAAACGAGACAGCCCAGGATGAGTCCGGGCAGGGTGGCGAGATACGGCTTGCGGCTTTCCATGATGTCCTTCCTACATGCGCGAAGCAAAAAAGAACCCGCCACCGGATGTGTCGGTGGCGGGTGATGTTACCCGAAGGGATTGTACCCGATAGGAAAGGTTTAGGCGAAGTAGGCTACGCCGCTCTCAAAGATCGGCATGAACTTGTCGCCGGGGACATGCTCGGGCACGTTGCGGTACAGGTTGTCGCCGCGACGCTCGGCATGGCCCATCTTGCCTAGGACGCGGCCGTCGGGGCTCGTGATGCCCTCGATGGCAAGTGCGGAGCCGTTGGGGTTGACGGAAAGATCCATGCTGGGCTTGCCGTCCTCGCCCACGTACTGCGTGGCGACCTGGCCGTTGGCAATCAGCTGGGCGAGTACTTCGTCATTGGCGACAAAGCGGCCCTCGCCGTGGCTGATGGCGACGGTGTAGGGGTCGTCGAGGCTGCACTGCGACAGCCACGGGGACAGGTTGGACGAGATACGGGTGCGCACCAGACGGCTCTGATGGCGACCGATGGTGTTGAACGTCAGCGTGGGCGCATCGGGCGTGGCGTCGACGATGTCGCCGTAGGGCACCAGGCCGAGCTTGATCAGGGCCTGGAAGCCGTTGCAGATACCCAGCATCAGGCCGTCGCGGGCCTTGAGCAGGTCGCGGACTGCCTCGGTGACCTCGGGAGCGCGGAAGAACGCCGTGATGAACTTCGCGGAGCCATCGGGCTCGTCGCCGCCCGAGAAGCCGCCGGGGATCATGACGATCTGGCTTGCACGGATGCGGCGGGCAAGCTCGTGGGTGCTCTCGGCGACGGCCTCGGGCGTGAGGTTGTTGATCACGAAGGTGTCGGCCTCGGCGCCGGCGGCACGGAAGGCGCGGGCGCTGTCGTACTCGCAGTTGTTGCCGGGGAACACGGGGATTACCACGCGCGGGCGGGCGATCTTGGCGCCGCCGTACACGTGGATATCCTTGGCACGGAAGTCGATGGTCTCGACCTCGGCGGTCTCGCCGGCGCTGCGGTAGGCGAAGACGCCCTCGATGCCGCTCTCCCAGGCTTCCTGGAGCTCGGCGAGCTCGATGACCTCGGAGCCGGTGTCGATGACATAGCCCTCGACGGTGGTGCCCAGGGGCTCGACGACAACGCCGTCGGCGACCTCGGGCAGCTCGGCATCCTCGGCGAGCTCGACGATAAAGCTGCCATAGAGCGGGGTGAAGAGGCTCTCCACGTCCACGTCCTCGGCAAGCTCGATACCGATCTGGTTGCCGACGCACATCTTAAAGAGGCTCTCGGCTCCGCAGCCGTAGCCGGGCGTGGAGACGGCCAGGGCGTCGCCGGTAGCAGTGAGCGCCTCGACGGCGTCAAACGCGGCGAGCAGCTGCTGGGCGTCGGGACGGTAGTCCTCGCCGTAGGTGGCGGGGGCGATGCGGACGACGCGGTGCGTCAGGCCCTTGAACTCAGGGGAGACGGCGCGCGCCGCGCGGCCCACGGCCACAGCGAAGCTGATCAGAGTCGGCGGAACGTTGAGCTCGCCGGCCTCGTCCTCAAACGAGCCGCTCATGGAATCCTTGCCACCGATGGCGCCGGCACCCAGGTCGACTTGGGCCATGAGGGCGCCCAGGACGGCTGCCGTGGGCTTGCCCCAGCGCTCGGCCTCGGTGCGCAGACGCTCGAAGTACTCCTGGAAGGAGAGATAGGCGCGCTTGTGCTCAAAGCCGGCAGCCACGAGCTTGGCGATGGACTCGACCACGGACAGGTAGGCGCCCGCAAACTGGTCGGCTTCCATCAGGTAGGGGTTGAAGCCCCATGCCATAGCGCTTGCCGTGGTGGTCTCGCCGTCCACGGGGAACTTGGCGACCATGGCCGAGCTCGGGGTGAGCTGCGTCTTGCCGCCAAAAGGCATAAGCACGGTCGCGGCGCCGATGGTGGAGTCGAAGCGCTCGGAAAGGCCCTTGTTGGAGGCAACGTTGAGATCGGTGACAAGCGAGGTCATGCGCTCGGCAAGCGTGGTGCCGGCCCAGCTGGGCTGCCACACGCTACGGGCACACACGTGGGCGACCTGGTGCTTGGGCGCACCGTTGGAGTTGAGGAACTCGCGGGACAGGTCGACGATGGCGACGCCGTTCCAGGCCATGCGCATGCGCGGCTCGGCGGTAACCTCGGCGATAACGGTCGCCTCCAGGTTCTCCTCGGCGGCGTAACCCATGAACTCATCGACGTCACCATCGGCGACGGCGCAGGCCATGCGCTCCTGGGACTCGGAGATGGCGAGCTCGGTGCCGTCAAGACCGTCGTACTTCTTGGTCACGGTGTCCAGGTCCACGTACAGACCGTCGGCAAGCTCGCCTACGGCGACCGAGACGCCGCCGGCGCCAAAGTCATTGCAGCGCTTGATCAGACGGCAGGCGTCGCCGCGGCGGAACAGACGCTGCAGCTTGCGCTCGACCGGGGCGTTGCCCTTCTGGACCTCGGCGCCCGAGGTCTCGATGGACTCGGTGTTCTGGGTCTTGGAGGAGCCGGTGGCGCCGCCGATGCCGTCACGGCCGGTGCGGCCGCCCAGCAGGATGATCTTGTCGGTGGGGGCGGGGCACTCGCGACGCACGTGGTTTGCTGGGGTAGCGCCCACGACGGCGCCGACCTCCATGCGCTTGGCCACGTAGCCAGGGTGATAGAGCTCGGTGACTTGACCGGTGGCAAGGCCGATCTGGTTGCCGTAGCTGGAGTAGCCGGCGGCGGCAGTGGTCACGAGCTTGCGCTGCGGCAGCTTGCCCTCGAGCGTCTCGGACACGGGGACGGTGGGGTCGCCGGCACCGGTGACGCGCATGGCCTGATACACATAGCTGCGGCCCGAGAGCGGGTCACGGATAGCGCCGCCCACGCAGGTGGCGGCACCGCCGAAGGGCTCGATCTCGGTCGGGTGGTTGTGGGTCTCGTTCTTAAACAGGAACAGCCAGTCCTGGTCCTCGCCATCGACATCGACCTTCACCTTGACGGTGCAGGCGTTGATCTCCTCGGACTCGTCGACATCGGTCATGACGCCGGTCTTCTTAAGGTACTTGGCGCCGATGGTGCCCATGTCCATGAGACAGACGGGCTTGGCGTCGCGGCCGAGTTCGTGGCGCATCTCCATGTAGCGGTCGAAGGCTTGCTGCACCACGGCGTCGTCGATTGTCACGTCGTCCAGGACGGTGCCGAAGGTGGTGTGGCGGCAGTGGTCGGACCAATAGGTGTCGATCACGCGGATCTCGGTGATGGTGGGGTCGCGATCCTCATCGCGGAAGTACTGCTGGCAGAAGGCGATGTCCGCCTCGTCCATGGCAAGGCCGCGCTCGGTGATAAAGGCGGCAAGGCCGGCCTCGTCGAGCTCGCGGAAACCGTCGAGCACTTCGACAGGCTGCGGCTCGGGTGTCTCAATGTGCAACGTCTCGGGCAGGTCGAGCGAGGCGATGCGCGCCTCGACGGGGTTCACCACGTAGTGCTTGATGGCCTCGATGGCGGCTTCGTCCAGAGTGCCCGAGATCATATAGACCTTGGCGGAGCGCACGGCGGGGCGCTCGCCCTGGCTGATGAGCTGCACGCACTCGCTGGCGGAGTCGGCGCGCTGGTCAAACTGGCCAGGCAGGAATTCGACGGCAAAGACGGCGCCATCGCTTGCGGGGAGTTCGTCGTAGGTCACATCGACCTGGGGCTCGCTAAAGACGGTCGGCACGCAGGAGCGGAAAAGCTCCTCGTCGATGCCCTCGACGTCGTAGCGATTGATGATCCTCAGGGCCTCGATGCCCTTGATGCCGAGAATTTCGGTCAGCTCGCCCTTGAGCTGCTGAGCCTCGACGTCGAACCCGGGTTTCTTCTCCACGTAGATACGAGAGACCATTGGTTCCTGCCTTCCTGATCGGTTGGGCGTACGGTACGGTATGCGGCAGCGGTCGGTTTGCGGGGTCTGCCCTGCGGTCGCCTTGAGCCACATGTTTGTAAACCTCACTATGATACGACAGCTCGCGGCGCGTTGAGGACGGCGAGGGTGCTACAGTGAAGCGCAAACAAGAGAAAGGCATCACATGGCATTCGTTTCACTCGCCATCATCGCGCTCGTGGCCTTTGCAAGCCCCTTCATCGCCTCGGCGATTCCCGGGAAACCCGTTCCCGAGACGGTCTTTTTGCTCGTGTTCGGCGCGGTGCTGGGACCCCATATGCTCGACATTATCCATGTAGATGCCGAGGTCTCGCTCGTGTCCGAGCTCGGCCTGGCCTTTTTGTTCCTGCTTGCCGGCTTTGAGATCGACCCCAAGAGCATCACAGGTGTGGAGGGGCGCTACGGCTTGGCGACATGGGTCGTCACGTTTGGTATCGCCTGGCTTGCCGTGCGCTTTACCCCGTGGTTCTCGGTTAGTCATTTCGACGGTATCGCCGTGACGCTTGCCCTTACTTCCACGGCGCTCGGTACGCTTGTGCCCATCATGCGCGAGCGCTCGCTCACCGGCACGCGTGTGGGCGACTCGATTCTCGCGTATGGCACTTGGGGCGAGCTCGGTCCCGTGCTCGCCATGTCGGTGCTGCTGTCTGCCCGCACCGGCATCCAGACGCTTGTAATTCTTGGCCTGTTTGCTGTGGTCTGCGTGCTGCTGGCCGCGGTTCCAAGTCGTTCTAGGCGCGTCGGCAGCCGCTTCTTTTCGTTTGTCGAGGAACGCGCCGACACCACGTCGCAGACCTTCGTGCGCCTGACGGTGCTCATCCTGGTCACGCTCGTGGCGTTCTCGGCCATCTTTGACCTCGACATCGTGTTGGGTTCTTTTGCCGCCGGCTTTGTCCTGCGCTATATCATCCCCGAGGGTAACCATACGCTCGAGACCAAGCTCGACGGCCTGGCCTACGGCTTTTTGATTCCGGTGTTCTTTACCGTATCGGGCGCAAAGATCGACCTGACGGCTGTGGTGTCGCGCCCGGGCTTGCTCGCGGGTTTTATCGTGGCGTTGCTGATTATTCGTGCCGTGCCCATTCTCATCTCTATGGGCATTTGTCCCGCGACGCGCGATGTGTCGGCGTATGGCCGCATTACCGTGGCCCTGTACTGCACCACGGCGCTACCGATCATCGTTGCCGTTACGAGCGTTGCCGTCAACGCGGGCGCGCTGTCGCAAGACATCGCGTCGGTTATGGTTGCCGCCGGCGCCATCACGGTGTTCTTGATGCCGCTGCTCGCGCAGCTCTTCTACCGCGTGGTGGATGCTGCGCCGGTTGCCGCCGTGGCAGAGGTTGCCGAGCATCCATCCGATGCGCTCGACATCCTGCGCGCCCATCACGACCTAGCGAGCTTGCTCGCGCGCGAGCATGAGCTGCTGACTTCGCATGGCCATGGTCGCGTATTCGAGGGCCTGCCTACGCTCGATACGATTGCCGAGCGTCTTTCCGCCGAGGCGGCGAGCGGCCACATCGATGCCCGCATCGTGGACGCGGCGCACCTGCTTGCCGATAAGACCTATGGAGACGAGGTCGACCCGTCCGAGCTGACTCCGCGCGAGCGCCGCCGCCTGGAGCGCGCCAAGCTCGCCGTGCGCGAATACCGCCGCCGCATGCTGGAGCTCTATGCAAGAGAAGAAGCCGAGGACGACGACGGCAAGTAGCCAACGCCGCCGCGGAAAATGCATCCCGGAATTGGCGTCCAGAGTGGGATGCAGTTTCCGCGAGAGACCCGTTGCGGAAAGCGCGTCCCAGAATCCGCGCCCAGAATGGGACATAGTTTCCGAAAGAAGGCTCTGAGGGAAGCTGCGCCCCGTTTTGGGCTGAAAAACCGGGACGCAGTTTCCCTTACAAACAGAACAAGGCGCGCTGCCTGCGGTTGATGCAGGCAGCGCGCCTTTTGCGTTGAGCTCCGTTGAGGTTCGAAGTCGTGGACTAGTTCGCCATAACGCCTTCGGTCCAAGCCTCAACGTCCTCGATGCGCAGGACGTTGGCGACCTCGGCCACGCAGTCGACGCTGGCAAGCTCGGCGGCGGCAGCCTGGACGTCCTTCTCGAGCGCGCGGTGCGTCAGGAAGATGACCGAGCAGGCATCGCTGACGCCCGACTTGCCGTCCTCGACCTGGTTGATGAGCGAGATCGAGATGTTGTGCTTGGCAAAGATGTCGACCGTCTCGGACAGGGCGCCCACGCGGTCGGCGACCTTCAGGCGCACATAGTACTTGGTCTGGAGCTCGTCCATAGGCTTAAAGGCGAGGTTGTGACCATAGGGCTCAATCTCGGGCAGCGGAGCCACGCCGCGGCTGATCTGCTCGGAGAGCGACAGAATGTCGCCCACGACGGCGCTCGCGGTGGGGAAGGAGCCTGCGCCGGCACCGTAGAACATGGTCTCGCCCACGGCGTCGCCTACCACGTAGACAGCGTTCATGGCGCCGTTGACCTTGGCAAGCATGTGGTCGGCGGGGATCAGCGTGGGATGCACGCGGACGTCGACGCCGGCGTCGGTATTGCGGGCGATGCCGAGCAACTTAATGGTGTAGCCGAGCTCGCGGGCCTGGGCGATGTCCTCGGCGCCGATGGTACGGATACCCTGCTGGTAAACATCGTCGGTGGTAACGCGGGTGCCAAAACCGATGGAGGCGAGGATTGCCGTCTTGCTGGCGGCATCGAAGCCGTCGACGTCGGCGGACGGGTCGGCCTCGGCATAGCCCTTTGCCTGGGCGTCGGCGAGCACGTCAGCGTAATCGGCGCCCTCGGCGTCCATGCGCGACAGGATGTAGTTGGTGGTGCCGTTGAGAATGCCAGCGATGGTCAGGATCTTGTTGCCCACCAGGTCGTGCTCGAGCGTGCTGACAATGGGGATGCCACCGCCGCAGCTGGCCTCGCACTTAATCTGCACGCCGCACGCGCGCGCCTTCTCGGCAAGCGTCTCGACATGACGGCCCAGTAGGGCCTTGTTGGCAGAGACGACGTGCTTGCCGTGCTCAAAGGCAGTGGTGAAGATCTCGGTTGCGGGATGCTCGCCACCGATCAGCTCGACGACGATGTCGACGGCGGGGTCGGTGACGACGTCGTGCCAGTCACTCGTAAAGGCCTCGCGCTCAATGCCTGCCGCCTCGGCTTGCTCCCAAGCAAGCGCGCAGGCGCGGGTCAGCTTAAGGTCGATGCCGTAGGCTGCCAAGTACTCATCGTGGTGGCTCTTGATCAGACGGGCCACGCCGCCGCCGACGGTTCCCAGACCGATGAGGCCGACGTTCACGGTGCGCAGGGGTTCGCTCATAGATAGCTCCTTCGTGCATCTTATGGATGGATTAACCGCTTAAAGGTTGAGTGCATTCTAGCGTGAACCGAGGGCGCGTGCTCGCCAGGCAACAGGAGTCGCACAAAACGGCACCCCCGAAACGCTGCGGAAACATTGGAAACATGCTCGCTACAAACGAAACTTCGTAACAAACTGTCAACGTTTGCGCCATAAGGTTTGCCCCGTACCGCAAGACGGCCGCACTGCGGCCAGCGAAAAGGGGGACACCATGTTCAACATCAACAGCACGCTCAGCCGTAGGAACTTTCTCGCCGGTGCCGCGGCGCTCGGTGGCACCGCGGCGCTCGCTGGTTGCTCGTCGGGTGGCTCGGAGGGCGGCTCCGCCGATGACGGCAAGACCTTCAAGATCGGTGTCATCGGCCCTCTGACCGGCGCCGCGGCAACCTATGGCGTTTCGGCCGAGAAGGGTGCCAAGCTCGCCGCCAAGGATTTTTCGACCAAGGACCTCAAACTCTCGCTTAAGTCCGAGGACGACGTCGCTGACGGCGAGAAGGCCATCAACGCCTTCAATACCTTGTGCGACTGGGGCATGCAGGCGCTCGTCGGCCCCGTCACCACCGGTGCCGCCGTCGCTGTCTCGGGTGAGATTGCCGACGATATGCTCATGGTCACGCCTTCGGCCTCGTCGCTCGACGTTACCAAGGATAAGACCACGGTTTTCCAGGTTTGCTTCACCGATCCCACCATGGGCGCCAGCGCCGCGAAGGTCTTGGCCGAGAAGTACGCGGATGCCAAGATCGCCCTGTTCTACAACTCCGGCGATACGTATAGCTCGGGCGTTGCCGACGCTTTTGCCGAGCAGGCCAAGGCGTCCAAGCTCGACATCGTCGATACCGAGACCTTTAAGGACGACTCTTCCACGAGCTTTACCAACCAGCTCACCAAGGCCAAGGAGGCCGGCGCCACGCTCATCTTTGCGCCGATCTACTACACGCCGGCGTCCGTTTTGCTCAAGAACGCCAAGGACATGGGCTACGACATGACCCTCATGGGTACCGACGGCATGGACGGCCTGCTCTCTGTGGAAGGCTTCGATACCTCTCTTGCCGAGGGCGTACTGCTCATGACCCCGTTTTCGGCTGACGATGAGAAGAATGCCGACTTCGTCAAGGCCTATAAGGATGCCTACGACGAGACGCCCAACCAGTTTGCCGCCGACGCTTACGATTGCGTCCACGCCATCGCCGAGGCTATCGATAGGGCGGGGATTGACATTTCGGCCGACGGTGCCGACATTGCCGGCGACCTTGCCAAGGCCATGCGCAAGATCAAGATCGAGGGCCTGACAGGCGAGCTCACGTGGAACGACGAGGGCCAGGTCGAAAAGCCCGCCACGGCCTATGTGATTCAGGGCGGCAAGTACATCGCCGCCTAAGTGCGCATAAAGCGCGACCGGTGAGGCTGTTTTATTCAGGGCAGGGACGCCTGTAACAGAATGGAAACATTACTTTTACATAATAAAGTGGCTAAACTGCATAAAACAATAGAAATACGCAGAATTATGGATAAATCAACAAATCCAAAGAAAAGTTGAAATAATCGCCACTTTCCTTAACTAAAGCGTCTAGTATTTTGCGAACGCCGAACACGGCGAAGGATGGCCTGTCGGGTAACCGAAACCCGACGAGATTTGAGAGGAGAGCCGCATGTCGAGCCTCACCGGTAAGTCATTGAACCCTGTTATGAATCGCAGGAGCGTTATCGCGAGCGCAGCAGGTCTGGGGGCGATGTCCATTCTAGCTGGCTGCTCCTCCAACGGCGGCGACAGTGGTTCCGCTTCGGGCGACGCTTTGTTTAAGATCGGCACTATCGGCCCGCTGACCGGCGCCAACGCGTCCTACGGCAAGTCCGTTACCAAGGGCGTCGAGCTTGGCTGCAAGGATTTCTCGACCAAGGAGCTGCCGCTTGCCAGCAAGGCCGAGGATGACCAGGCCGATGGCGAGAAGGCCGTCAACGCCTTCAACACCCTGCTCGACTGGGGCATGCAGGCCCTCGTCGGTCCGACCACCACGGGTGCGTCGGTTGCCGTTGCCGCGGAGTGCGGTAACGACCCCAAGACGTTCATGATCACCCCGTCCGCGTCCTCCGAGGACGTCACCGACGGCAAGGATTGCGTCTTCCAAGTTTGCTTCACCGACCCCAACCAGGGTGTCAACGCTGCCAAGTTCCTGGCGCAGAAGTATGCGGACGAGAAGTTCGTGCTGTTCTATAACTCCGGCGACGCCTATTCTTCGGGCATCGCAGATTCCTTTAAGGCCCAGGCCGCTGAGTCCAAGCTCGAGATTGTTGACGAGGAGACCTTTAAGGACGACTCCGCCACGAGCTTTACCAACCAGCTGACCAAGGCAAAGCAGGCCGGCGCCACCATGATCTTTGCGCCGATCTACTACACGCCGGCGTCCGTCCTGCTCAAGAACGCCAAGGACATGGGCTACGACGTCAAGATGATGGGCTGCGACGGCATGGACGGCATCCTGGGCGTTGAGGGCTTCGATACCTCTCTTGCCGAGGGTCTGCTGCTCATGACCCCGTTCTCCGCCGACGACGAGAAGAACGCCGACTTCGTTAACGCTTACAAGGATAAGTACGGCGATACCCCCGACCAGTTTGCCGCCGACGCCTACGACGGCGTGCACGCGGTGGCCGAGGCCGTCAAGGAGGCCGGTCTTGGTGTCGACGCCGACCCGACCGAGGCCGCCGAGAAGCTGTCCAAGGCTATGCTCAAGATTACCGTTGACGGTCTGACCGGCAAGCTCACCTGGAACGATAAGGGCCAGGTCCAGAAGGAGCCCACGGCTTACGTCATCACCGACGGCAAGTACGTACAGGCCTAATTGGCCGCCTTACATAGAGCGGTTTTGATCCCAAGCAGGGGAGGTTTTGGCCTTCCCTGCTTGCTTGGTATCTAGGGACGATGTAACGTCCCTGTTTCATACATCAACTGGAAACCTATTCGAAAGGGGGATGTGGAACATGACGGTCTTTATCCAATACCTGGTCAACGGCCTGTCCATGGGCAGCGTCTACGCCATCATCGCGTTGGGCTACACCATGGTCTACGGTATCGCCAAGATGCTGAACTTCGCTCACGGCGACGTTATCATGGTCGGTGCCTATGTCTCGTTCTGCGCCACGTCGTATCTCGGCCTCCCGGGCTGGGCATCTGTAGTTCTCTCTTGTGTGGTCTGTACCGTTCTCGGTGTTCTCATCGAGGGTCTGGCCTATAAGCCGCTGCGCCAAGCAGGCCCGCTGGCCGTTCTGATCACGGCCATCGGCGTGTCTTACTTCCTGCAGAACGCCGCGCAGCTTCTGTGGGGCGCCACGCCCAAGAACTTCACTTCGCTTGTCACCTTCCAGGTGCCGGAGTTCTTGGCCAAGTTCAACGTAAGCGCCGTCTCGCTCGTCACCATCGTCGCCTGCCTGGTTATCATGGCCGGCCTGATGTTCTTTACAGGTAAGACCAAGATGGGCAAAGCCATGCGCGCCGTGTCCGAGGACAAGGCCGCCGCTCAGCTCATGGGCATCAACGTCAACCGCACCATCTCTATGACGTTTGCCATCGGCTCTGCCCTTGCCGCCATCGCCGGCGTGCTGCTGTGCTCTTACTCGCCGGTGCTGCAGCCCACGACGGGTGCCATGCCTGGCATCAAGGCCTTCGACGCCGCCGTCTTCGGTGGCATCGGCTCCATCCCCGGCGCCTTTGTCGGCGGCATTCTCATCGGCATTATCGAGGCGATGGCGCAGGCTTACATTTCCACGAGCCTTGCCAACTCCATCGTCTTTGGTGTTTTGATTATCGTCCTGCTCGTCAAGCCTGCCGGCCTCTTGGGCAAGTACGTCCCCGAGAAGGTGTAGGTGAGCGTTATGAAGTTCCTTAAAGACAAGCAGACGCGTCACGACTTTGTCACGTACGCCATGTGTATCGTGGCGTTCGCCATCGTGTTCTTTATGCAGTCTAACCACATGATTCCGCGCATGATCGCCGGTCAGCTGGTTCCCATCACGGCCTATATCGTCATGGCCATCTCCCTTAACCTTGTCGTCGGCATCGCGGGCGACTTGTCGCTGGGCCACGCGGGCTTTATGAGCGTCGGCGCCTATACGGGCATCGTTACCGCCGTCGCGCTGGAGAGCGCCGTTCCGTCCGACCCGATGCGTCTGATTATCAGCATTGTGGTCGGCGCAATCGCCGCTGCCATCTTGGGCTTCTTGATTGGTATCCCGGTCCTGCGCCTGAGCGGCGACTATCTGGCCATCGTGACCCTGGCTTTTGGCGAGATCATCAAAGAGATCGTCACTTGCCTTATCGTGGGTGTCGACTCGCGCGGCCTGCACGTGATTTTTAACATCACGGGCAACTCTACGATCGACGACCTGCACCTGCTCGAGGACGGCACCGCCATCATCAAGGGCGCCCAGGGCGCCTCGGGCGTGTCGACGTACTCGACCTTCCTCGCCGGTGCCATCCTGGTCATGGTCGCACTCGTGATTGTGCTCAACCTGGTTCGCAGCCGTACCGGCCGTGCCATTATGGCCGTGCGCGATAACAAGATTGCAGCCGAGTCCGTAGGCATCTCCGTCACCGAGTACCGCATGATCGCCTTCGTGGTTTCCGCTGCCCTCGCCGGTGCTGCCGGAGCTCTCTTCGGCGGTAACTTCTCGCAGCTCTCCGCCACCAAGTTCGACTTCAACACGTCCATCCTCATCCTGGTGTTCGTGGTCTTGGGTGGTCTGGGCAATATGCGCGGCTCCGTTATCGCGGCGGCGTTGCTCACGGTGCTTCCCGAGCTGCTCCGTCAGTTCTCGGACTACCGCATGCTCATCTACGCCATCGTGCTGATCCTGGTCATGATCTTTACCAACAACCCGCAGCTCAAGGCGTTCTTCGGTCGCGTCAAGGACCGCTTTGCTTCCAGGAAGGAGGTGGCAGCCGATGCCCAGTAAATTTGAGTTCAACAAGGGCAAGATGGTCCCGTATCCTTCTGGCGCCATCGTTCCCGACCGCGACCTGGGCCAGCGCCCGGCGCTCGAGTGCATTCACCTGGGCATTGAATTCGGCGGCCTTAAGGCGGTCGACGACTTTAGCCTAACCATCGGCAAGACCGAGATTGCCGGTCTCATCGGCCCCAACGGTGCCGGCAAGACCACGGTCTTCAACCTGCTCACCAAGGTGTACCAGCCTACGCACGGCACCATCCTGCTCGACGGTGAGGACACTTCGGGCAAGTCGGTCTACCAGGTCAACCGCATGGGTATTGCCCGTACCTTCCAGAACATTCGTCTGTTCAACACCATGACGGTGGAGGATAACGTTAAGGTCGGCCTGCACAACCAGGAGCGCTACTCCGGCTTTGAAGGCGTGCTGCGCCTGCCGACGTATTGGAAGCACGAGAAGGCTGCTCACGAGCGCGCCATGGAGCTGCTGTCCATCTTTGATATGGAGCATCTGGCAAACGAGCAGGCCGGATCGTTGCCTTACGGCGCTCAGCGTCGTTTGGAGATCGTCCGCGCGCTTGCCACCAACCCCAAGCTACTGCTGCTCGACGAGCCTGCCGCCGGCATGAACCCGTCCGAGACCGCGGAGCTCATGGAGAACATCGTCAAGATTCGCGACACCTTTGGTATCGCCATCATGCTTATTGAGCACGACATGTCGCTCGTCATGAATATTTGCGAGGGTATCTGCGTGCTTAACTTTGGCAAGGTCATCGCCAAGGGCACGGCCGAGGAAATCCAGAACAACGATGCCGTTATCGAGGCGTATCTGGGCAAGCAGAATAAGGGGGAGAACTAAATGGCAGAGCCGATGCTTTCCGTCTACAACATCAACGTCTGGTACGGCGCCATCCACGCCATCAAGGACATCTCCTTTAACGTCAACGAGGGCGAGATCGTGGCCCTGATCGGTGCGAACGGTGCCGGCAAGTCCACAACGCTCAAGACCGTTTCGGGCCTGCTTCGCTCCAAGACCGGTTCCATCAAGTTTATGGGCGAGGACATTACCCATACGCCCGCTGATAAGCTGGTTGGTAAGGGCCTGGCTCAGGTTCCCGAGGGTCGTCGCGCCTTTTTGCAGATGACGGTTGAGGAGAACCTGGAGATGGGCGCCTATACGCAGCCCAAGTCCACGGTGGCTCCGGGCCTGGAGCGCGTCTACGAGCAGTTCCCGCGCCTGAAGGAACGTCGTCGCCAGGTCGCCGGCACCCTTTCAGGCGGCGAGCAGCAGATGCTCGTTATGGGGCGCGCCCTTATGAGTAACCCCAAACTGCTTATGCTCGACGAACCTTCCATGGGTCTGGCACCGATTCTGATCGAACAGATCTTCCAGATTGTCGAGGACCTGCACAAGGCCGGCACCACGGTGCTTCTGGTCGAGCAAAACGCGCAGATGGCGCTTTCCATCGCCACACGCGGTTACGTGCTCGAGACCGGCAAGATCACCATGACCGGCACCGGCCAAGAGCTCCTGCACGACGATAACGTCCGCAAAGCCTATCTGGGCGGTTAATCCATTCAACAAAGGGGGCGCTGACCAACCCGGTCAGCGCCCCCTTTTAAGTTGCGGTGAAATAGGGACTGAATACGGGCTCCAGAGGCCAAATGAGTCCCTATTCCACCGCAACTTCATGGGGATGTGTGACAATGCCCGTCGGAAAACATCTGCTGTCTTTGGGGGTCTATCTATGCTGTACGAGTTTTGTGCCGAGAACTTTGAGCGGGTGCCGGCGGCTATCGATGCCGGTGCAAGGCGTATTGAACTGTGCGACAACCTTGCCGTCGGTGGCACTACACCCTCGGCCGGTGTTATCAGCGCTACAGTCAGCTATGCTCACGAGCATGACGCGCGAGTGATGTGCATGATTCGCCCGCGTGGCGGTGACTTTCATTACAACCAGGACGAGCTGCGCATGATGGAGATGGACCTGGGCCTTGCCGTAAGCGCCGGCGTTGACGGCTTGGTCTTTGGCAGCTGCAAGCCCTGCGCTGGCGGATGGGCGCTCGACGAGCTTACGTTGGGCGCTCTCGTGATGGCCGCGGGCTGCGCGACCGAGGAATGCAAGCGTGAGCCCATCGACATCACCTTCCACATGGCGTTTGATCAGCTCTCGCCCGAGGCTCAGCTCGACGCGATTGACATACTCGCCGACTGCGGCATTACACGCATCCTGACGCATGGTGGCGCTGCCGGTACGCCGATCGAGGACAACTTCGAAAACCTGGCCCGCTTGATCGAGTATGCGGGCGACCGCTTGACCATCCTTCCCGGCGGCGGCATTTCCACGGTCAACCGCGATACCGTGGCAGCGGCACTGGGCGTCTCCGAGCTCCATGGCACCAAGATTGTGCCGCTGGAGGTATAACCCGTGACGCTGGTATTTGACGTTCAGCAGGCGAACGGTAAGCCCGACGACAACCGTCGTCCCGGCACCGCGTGCCCCTTTTGCGATACAGAAGGGCTCACCGACATCATTCGCCGTGATGGCGATTGCATTTGGCTCGAGAATAAGTTCAAGACCCTGCGCGCCACCCGTCAAACCGTGCTGATCGAGTCGGCCGATCACGATGCCGACCTGGTGACCTATGAGCCGGATGAACTCCACCATGTGATGCGGTTTGCCCTGGGTTGCTGGCAGCAGATGATCGATTCACAGCAGTATCGAAGCGTGCTCATGTACAAGAACAAGGGTCCGCTCTCGGGCGGTAGCCTCGTTCATCCGCACATGCAGATTGTGGGTTTGGAGCAGGAAGACGGCTATGCTTCGCTGGCTTCCGCCAATTTCGAAGGCATCAATGTCTGGCAACAGGGGAGGATCTCGGCCAACATCTCAACCGAACCCATCATGGGGTTCTTTGAGATCAACGTTTCAGCCCCGCAGGGAATCGCCGCCAGCGATGACACGAGAGATCAAACCGAGGCGGATCTCTTCGCCGATGCAATCCAGGTAGCTCTGCGCTATATCCTGAACGAGCACCACGGTGGTCGCGCAGAGTCGTATAACCTGTTCTTCTATCACCTGGGCGGTCGGACCATTGCCAAGGCGCTGCCGCGTTGGGTGGTTTCGCCCTACTTTGTCGGCTATCGTTTGGCCCAGGTCAATGCTGAGACAACGCTCGATATCGATGCTGAGCGCCTGCGTGCGCATCTGGAAACGCTCGTATAGCAAGACTAATACCCGCGTAATGCGGACAGTCTAGCGTGCCATGGCGTCGCGGCCGGCTTCGACGCGCTTGCGCTGGGCGGCGCGCTCCTCGCCGGTCAGACGCTCAAAGAGATGCCCGATAAGCGAGGCGAGTACCTGCTGAAACAGCGTTCCGCACATGACGGGAAACACGACTTCGCCCGGAAAGTACTGCGTGGCGATGACGGCGCCCGAAGAGATGTTACGCATGCCGCAGGTAAAGCACATGGTGGTCGTCTCGCTATATGGCAGATGCAGCGCATGGGCGACCAGAAAACCGACGACAAAGCCACTGATGGCGAAGACCAAAATAAAGAGGGCGACTTCCAAGCGCACCGCGTTCATGTGCAGCACGTACTCGCTCATGGCGGTGGAGTTGGAGGCGATAACGCCCATCATCATGAATTTGCAGGCGGGCGAGAGCACGGGGGAGAGCTTCTCGTGTCCCCATCCACGCGTGAGCTCGTTGATCACGATGCCGAGCACGGCGGGGATGGCGATCATAAAGGCCATGTCTTGCATCATGCTCGGCACATCGATCGAGACGGTGGCACCCAGCAAGAGCTTAAGCGTGAGCGGAATCGTCACAGGGGAGATAACCGAGGACGTCAGGATGATGGTGAGCGCGAGCGGGCCGTTGCCGCCGAACATGCTGATCCACATAAAAGCGGTGACGGCCACGGGCACGCTGTACTCGAGCACGATGCCGCAGACAAGGTTGGGATTGGAGCCAAAGAATAACGATCCCATGGCATAGGCCGCGATGGGAATAAGCGCCGCCGAGACGAGCAGTGCCAAAATCAGCTGCAGGGGACGGCGGAACACCTCGGCTACCTGGTGGAAGGTGTTGCTGAGCGCGCCCTGAAACGTCATAAAGGCGAAGAGGGCGGGAACAATGGGCTTGAGCACGCCGATCTGCTGGGGAAAGAGCACGCCGAGCGCCACGCAAATCGGAACGATGATCTGCATATGCCCCGCGAGGAACTTTCCCAGTCCAGCCCATTGCTTCATATGTCCCGTGACTCCCTTTATCCGCGAACTCGTTTGTATGGATATGCTAGACGCTCGTATGCGTCCGTGCGGCTGAAACGCTCGATTATTTCGAGGCCATTACCGCCATCGTTTGCCGAAACCGCGGCGCACCGCGGCGTTTTGCGTCCGTGCCGCACGGTATAATAAATCCGTTCAACAGATCTGCCTGCCGAAGCGGGCATACACAGAGGACTCATCGCTATGAACCGTGAGAGGTATCGCGGCGACCTGCCCCTATCGGGGGTGGGCGCCTATGTCATCGCTTAAGACGACGCATCGCTGGGCGGTCGCTCAGCAAAATCCCGAGCTCGAAAAGGAGCTTTCGGCTGGCCTGGGCATACCCGGGCTGGTGGCACGCATTATGGTTGCGCACGGCATTGCCTCGATTGAGGAAGGACAGCTATTTTTGACGCCTTCGCTCGATCGCGACTGGGCCGATCCACTCATTATCCCGGGCATGTCGGTCGTTGCCGACCGCGTCGAGCGCGCTATTCGCAACCACGAGCACATTGCAGTCTTTGGCGATTTTGACGTTGACGGCATTACGTCGACCTGCCTGTTGACCGAGGCGCTGCGCACGTTTGGCGCCGATGTCACGCCGTTTATTCCGCATCGCTTTGATGAGGGCTACGGTCTTTCGCGCGCGGCACTCGACCGCGTTAACGAGCTCGCTCGCCCCCAGCTGATCGTGACCGTCGATAACGGCATTGCCGCCAAGGAAGAGGTTTCCTATTTGGAGGACCTGGGGATCGATTTGGTGGTCACGGACCATCACGAGCCCTCCGACCAGGTGCCGCAGGGTGTGCCCCTGACCGACCCCAAGCTCGAGGACGAGGGCCCCTCGCGCGAGCTTGCCGGTGCTGGTGTGGCGCTCAAGCTGGTGCAAGTCCTGGGTGAGCGCCTGGGCAAGCCGTCGTATTGGCGTTCGCTAATCGAGGTCGCGGCGCTGGGCACCGTGTCCGACATGATGCCGCTCACGCCCGAGAACCGCGCGCTGGTTGCCGAGGGCATCCAGCAGATGCGCGTAACCGCTCGCCCCGGCTATATCGCGCTTGCCGCGCTTGCCAAGGCGGACCTTTCGAGCATTACGGCGGATGGCCTGTCATTCTCGCTCATTCCCCGCTTAAACGCTGCCGGCCGCATGGCCGATCCCAAGCTGGCGCTCGACCTGCTGCTTGCCCGCAATCCCATCGAAGCAAGCGCGCTGGCGGCTGAGCTCGAGGAAATCAACCGCCAGCGCCGTGAGATCGAGGCGGAGCTCACGCGCGATGCCATGGCAAAGGTCGAGGAGACCTATGACGGCGGACGCGCGATCGTCGTGGGCGGCGAAGGCTGGCACGAGGGTGTCAAGGGCATCGTGGCAAGCCGTCTGACCAACCGCTATCACGTGCCGGCGCTGCTGTTCTCGATCGAGGACGGTATCGCGCGCGGCTCTGGTCGCTCGGTGGGCAAAGTTAACCTGTTTGACGCCGTCGAGCGCTGTTCCGACCTGCTGATTCGTCGCGGCGGACATGCCGGTGCGGTGGGTGTGACCATCGAGGCATCCAAGCTCGATGAATTCCGTCGTCGCCTTTCCGCCGTGCTATCGGAGATTCCCGCCGAGGACTTTGAAGACATCGACGAGGTTGCCGCCACGGTCGACCTTTCCGAGCTGAATATCGAGACTATAGAGCAGATTTCCCGTCTTGAGCCGTTTGGCCAGGGCAACAAGGTGCCGCTGCTGGCCGCCGAGGGCGTGACGATGTGCGATCGCGCCGTGGTGGGCAAAACCGGCGAGCACATGCGCTTTGTGGCGACCGATGGCGCCGCGAGCGTGCCGGCCATTATGTTCCGCGTGCCGCAAATCGATAAGCTCATCAACTGCGATAGTGCTGTCGACTTGGTGTTCGAGGCCGTTGCCGAGCATTGGCAGGGACGTGTGAAGCCCAAGCTCATGATCAAGGATGTTCTGGTCCGCGATACCACGCTGCCCAGCGTCGACGATCCGGCATGCGAGCTTCGTCGTGGCGTGCAGCCGGCGGATTCCGGCCTGCGCCTGGAGTCGCGTAAGCGCGAGACACTCGCCCAGCTTTCTTATACCGAGCTCACGCGCTCGCTTATCCATAGCTTTATCGGCTCGAACCAGCCGCACCGCGCGCAGGTCGAGGCGCTCGATGCCCTGGCCGATCACCAAAGTGTTCTGGCCGTTATGGGAACGGGGCGCGGCAAGTCGCTCATCTTCCATGTACATGCCGCGCGTGAGGCGGTGCTTCGCGGACGTGCGAGCATCTTTGTCTATCCGCTGCGTGCGCTTGTTGCCGACCAGACCTATCACCTCTCGTCGACGATGGCATCGCTTGGCATTGGCGTTGGCGTGCTGACCGGCGAGACCGTGGAGGCGGCGCGCGATGACGTGTTTGCCGGCTTGGCTTCGGGCCGTACCGGCATCGTGCTCACGACGCCCGAGTTCCTGTCCATTCACCGCGACCGCTTTGCGCGTTCGGGGCGCATCGGTTTTGTCGTTATCGATGAGGCGCACCACGCTGGCCTTGCCAAGGGCGGCGACCGCAGCGCCTATCTCGACATGCCCGATATCCTCAAAGCCCTGGGCGACCCGGTCGTTATGGCCGCGACGGCCACCGCGACGGCTCCGGTCGTGGCCGAGCTTGCCCGCATGCTTCCGATCACTCACACGGTGGTCGACGAGACGGTGCGCGAGAACCTGCAGCTCGAGGACGACCGTGATCTTGCAAGTCGCGAGAACCGTTTGGTGTCGATCGTGGCGACGGGGGAGAAGACCGTCATTTACGTCAATTCGCGCGACCAGTCCGTGGCGCTCGCCAAGACACTACGCAAACGCGTTCCCGACTGTGCGACCCGTATCGCGTTCTATAACGCTGGCCTTACGCGCACCGACCGCCATCGCGTAGAGGAGGCGTTTCGAGACGGCAGCCTCAGCTGCATCGTCTCGACATCCGCCTTTGGCGAGGGCGTCAACCTTCCCGATATTCGCCATGTCGTGCTCTATCACATGCCGTTTGGCGGCATTGAGTTTAACCAGATGAGCGGCCGCGCCGGTCGCGATGGCCAACCCGCCGTGATCCATCTACTCTATTCGTCGCGTGACGCCCGTATTAACGAGCGCCTACTCGACTGCTATGCGCCCGAGCGCGACGAGCTCGTCACGCTCTATCGCGCGTTGCAGACCATGTGGCGCTCCAACCGCGGCAAGACCGGGGACGATTTCTTTAGCGCGAGCGATATCGACATCGCGCAGATGTGCCTTGCCATCGATGCTCGCACGCCGGTCGACGAGCGCTCGGTGGAAAGCGGCTTGGGAATC
Source organism: Coriobacteriaceae bacterium (assembly GCA_036718335.1). Lineage (GTDB taxonomy): Bacteria > Actinomycetota > Coriobacteriia > Coriobacteriales > Coriobacteriaceae > Collinsella. The sequence goes on along the minus strand of DAIMBN010000017.1, from coordinate 8,052 downwards.
TTCGAAGAGCTTGGTTTTTGTCGCGTTTCGGGGTTTGACGACACCCGTCGCATCGCGATGGCCGAAAACCCCGGCCGCGTGCAATTGAGCAGGTCAATTCGCTATTTGGAGGGCTTGCGCTCGCGCATGGAGTTCTCGGCTTTCCGGAGTTGGGCGCTCGATTCGTGCGCTTCTGATATGCTAGCCAAAGTTAACCGCCCGATCGTACCGCGGGCCTAGGGGAAGGGGACCTCGATGGATGCCGCAGCCCGTACCGCCCATGATTCCACCCTCCAGCCGTTTTCGGAGATGGAGCACTATAAGCATGCCGATGAGCTGCCGCCCGAGATTATGGCGGACAGCTACGACAAGCTGGAGCGCTTGTGCCTCAAATATATGAATGAGGACGACTTCTCCAAGGTGGAGCAAGCCTACTGCTTTGCCGCCGAGAAACACTGTAACCAAAAGCGCCGCTCGGGTGAGATGTACATTAACCATCCCGTCGAGGTTGCCATCATTTTGGCCGATCTCAAGATGGATTGTGACGTGGTGTGCGCCGCGCTGTTGCACGATACCGTCGAGGACACCGAGACCTCGCTCACCGATGTTTCCGGCCTGTTTGGCGATACGGTGGCCGAGCTCGTCGATGGCGTGACCAAGCTCACCAACATCGAAGTCGACAGCATGGACGAGAAGCAGGCGCTCACGCTGCGCAAGATGTTCCTCGCCATGTCCAAGGACATCCGCGTCATCATCGTTAAACTTGCCGACCGTCTGCACAACATGCGAACGCTGGCAGCCCTGCGCGAGGACCGTCGCCTGTTTAAGGCTCGCGAGACCATGGACGTGTACGCGCCCTTGGCCGACCGCCTGGGCATGAGCTCTATTAAGTGGGAGCTCGAGGACCTGTCCTTCTTCTACCTGGAGCCCGATGCCTACCAGCGCATCGCGCGCATGGTGGCTGAGTCGCGCGAGGTCCGCGAGCGCTACCTTGCCGAGACCATCAAGACGCTTACCGATGAGCTCAACCGCATTGGTCTGGAGGACTTCCAGATCAACGGCCGCTCCAAGCACTATTGGTCCATCTACCAAAAGATGAAGCGCAAGGGCAAGGAGTTCTCCGAGATCTACGACCTGGTGGCGCTGCGCGTAATTACCCATTCGGTGCGCGATTGCTACTCCACGCTCGGTGCGGTGCATACGCTGTGGCACCCCATGCCTGGTCGCTTTAAAGACTATATCGCCATGCCCAAGGTCAATAACTACCAGTCGCTCCACACGACGGTCATCGGCCCTACGGCTCGTCCGCTCGAGATTCAGATTCGAACCTACGAGATGCATGAGCAGGCCGAGTACGGCATTGCCGCCCACTGGCTATATAAGAAGTCGGGCGGATCGTCTGCTTCCAAGACCAATGACGCTCAACGTTTGGACGACCAGATCAACTGGCTCAAGCATTCGCTCGATTGGGCGGCTTCCGACGAGATTACCGATGCCAAGGAATACCTGCACTCGCTGAAGGTCGATCTGTTCGATCAGGAGATCTTTGTCTTCACGCCCAAAGGCGAGGTCATGGCGCTTCGTGCTGGCTCCACGCCGCTCGACTTTGCCTATGCCGTTCATACCGAGGTGGGAAACCATTGCGTCGGCGCCAAAATCAACGGTGCGGTGGCTCCGCTCACGCACGAGATCAAGACGGGCGACCGCGTTGAAATCCTGACTAACAAGAGTTCCAAGCCGTCGCGCGATTGGCTCAAGATCGTTAAGACACCTTCCGCCAAGTCAAAGATCCGCCGCTATTTTGCCGCTGCGACCAAGGACGACGACGCTGCCGCCGGTCGCGATATGCTGGCCAAGGACCTGCGTAAGCGTGGCTATGGCATTTCTACGCCGCGTTCGACGCGTGCACTCAACGCCGTGGCGGAGCAGTTTAACTTCAAGCAGCTCGAGGACCTGTTTGCCGCCGTCGGCGCCGGCAAGGTTGCCCCGCGCGCTGTGGGCAATAAGGTCGAGCAAATCTTGGACCCCAAGTCCGAGGAACAGCTCACCAAGGCCGAGGCTATCGCCGAGGTCGTGAAGCAGCCCGCTCGCGGCTCCAACCGCAAGCCGCAAAAGCGCGGCAAGAGCGCCAGTAACGGCATTATCGTCAAGGGCGAGAGCAACAGCGGCCTGCTGGTCCGTCTGGCTCATTGCTGCAACCCCGTGACGGGTGACGACATCGTCGGCTTCATCACGCGCGGTCGTGGCGTTTCGGTGCATCGCGCCAACTGCCCCAACGTCAAGGGTCTTATGGAACATCCCGAGCGCATGATCGATGTGGAGTGGGACGGCGCTGCCGACACCCTCTTCCAGGTCGAGATCGTGGTCGAGTGCCTGGACCGCATGGGCCTGCTCAAGGATGTCACCATTGCCATTGGCGATGCGGGCGGCAATATCCTTTCTGCCGCCACATCGACCAACCGCGAGGGTATTGCAACCCTGCGCTTCATGGTCGAGATCTCGGACGCGAGCGGTCTGGATCCGCTGCTGGCTTCCATCAGCAGTGTCGATTCGGTCTACGACGCTCGCCGTCTTATGCCCGGCGAAGGCGGAGCTCAGCTCAAACGCCGTGTGTAGGTGCGAGAGCCTCTCAGCATCATAGATATTGGTTACGTTCGAGGCATCGTTTGGTGCCTCGAACGTATTTTAGAAGGAGGGTATGCGCATGGGCGATATGACTTTGGACCTGACACCCCGAGGTGCGGCTTCGATTGAGACACTCGTCAACGGCCCGATTCAGACCAACAGCTACGCCGTGATTTCGAATGACGAGTGCTTAATCGTCGATCCGGCGTGGGAGGGCGAGCGTCTTGTGGAGCATATCCGCACCGCGCATCCCGAGGTTCGCGTACTCGGCTCTGTCTGCACGCACGGTCATGCCGACCATGTTGGCGGGGTCGCCGGGGTTCGAGCTGTCGTTGGCGACAGCGCACTATATGAGTTGTGCGCTAAGGACGTGACGGTGCCTCGCGCAAATATCGAGGAGCAGCGCGCCATGTGGGGTATTGAGACGCCCGATCCGGGCGAGCCGACGCGGCTGCTTGCCGAGGGCGATACGATTGAATTGGGCGATATCTGCCTGCAGGTGATCGAGACGCCGGGGCATACGCCGGGCGGCATCGTCCTGTTCGCCGCGACCGAGCAGGGGAACATCGCCTTTGTGGGCGACACGCTTTTCCCGGGCAGCCACGGTCGTACCGATCTTTCCGGCGGTGACGAGGCGGCGATTATGCGCTCGCTCTCCAAACTTGCCAAGACGCTTCCGCCCGATACCGTTTGCTTGACGGGCCATGGCGATTCGACCACGATGGCGCGCGAACTTATGCAGAATCCGTTTATGCAGATGTAGGCTCGAAGCCGTCTTTCGAACCACGAAGACCGCTCAATCGTCAAGCTATTTTCCCCAGTGGGTCGATTCTGTGGGGCAAACGGTCAAAATTTGTCCAATCGGATGGTATTCGTGAACAAACGAACGTTTATGCTCGGGTATGTCGTGGTAAAATCTCAGGCGTTATCGGAGCAACCTTACAGGAGGTTTCTTTTATGCTCGTCAACGCAGCAGACATGCTCAAGAAGGCCGAGGCCGGCAAGTACGGTCTCGGTGCCTTCAACACCAACAACCTCGAGTGGACCCTGGCTATTCTCCAGGCCGCCGAGGAGGCCAAGTCTCCGCTGATCCTTCAGTGCACCGCTGGTGCCGCTAAGTGGATGGGCGGTTTCAAGGTCTGCGCCGACATGGTCAAGGCTGCCGTCGAGGCCACGGGCGTTACCGTTCCCGTCGCCCTTCACCTCGATCACGGTTCTTACGAGGACTGCTTCAAGTGCATCGAGGCCGGCTTTACGTCCATCATGTATGACGGCTCTCACGAGGAGACCTTCCAGCTTAACCTCGACCGCACCAAGGAGCTCGTTGAGCTTGCCCACTCCAAGGGCATGTCCATCGAGGCCGAGGTCGGCGGCATCGGCGGCACCGAGGACGGCGTGACCTCCAGCGGCGAGCTCGCTGATCCTGCTGAGTGCAAGCAGATTGCTGACCTGGGCGTCGACTTCCTCGCCTGCGGTATCGGCAACATCCACGGCGTGTACCCTGCCGACTGGGCTGGCCTTTCCTTCGAGCGCCTGGGCGAGATCAAGGCTCAGACCGGCGACCTGCCCCTCGTCCTGCACGGTGGCACCGGCATCCCCGAGGATCAGATCAAGAAGGCCATCTCCCTGGGTATCTCCAAGATCAACGTCAACACCGATCTGCAGCTCGTCTTTGCCAAGGGCGTTCGCGAGTACATCGAGGCTGGCAAGGATCAGCAGGGCAAGGGCTTTGACCCCCGCAAGCTCCTCAAGCCTGGTCGCGACAACATCGTTGCCCGCACCAAGGAGCTCATGGAGGAGTTTGGCTCCGTCAACAAGGCGTAAGTAGCGGTTTAACTTCCCGCCGGAGGCCCCGTTTTCCCTACGCTGTTTCCCTCGCGCTCACCTGGCTTCGCCAGAAGTCGCGCGACGGAATCAGCTCCGGGGAACGGGGCCTCCTTCGTTAACTCGCTACAGGGTTACTGGGCTGAATTAAGATGGCTACTGGCTTCGCCAGAAGTCGCGTCAAGGAAACAGTTTCGGGGGACGGAGCTTCCTTCGTTTACCGCCGCAGGGTTACTGGGCTGAATTCATTTTTTTGACTACCGTTCGGTGGTGTTGATGGCTCCCTTGTTGGGGCTTTCTTTTTTATCTCGCTACAATGGACTTCAAGCGTTCTAGTGACTTGGAGTTTTAGTATGGCTGTTGTTAATGTGTTGCCTTCGGATGGGAAGGTTATTGACGAGGGTCCTGTTGGTTGCTCTGTTGATGTTTGCAATGATGACTTCCGTTTTCTAGATGTTGGCTTGCCACCCGAGATTCTGCGTTTAAAGGACGCGGGGTATCTTTCGCAGGCTATTGAGGCTTGCGACCGCCTACTTGCCCAAGATCCCGATCCCTCGCTTGCTGCCTGCGTTCGTGCCGAGCGGTATCGCATGCTTGAGACGCCGCTTCATTTTTCGGTGTCGCGCGATCGAGCTATTGCGATGATTCGCGAGGAGTGGCCTGAGTTTACCGAGGAGCAGTTTGACGATCTGATTGACCGTAAGCGTATTGACTGGCGCTTTATCGATGGCGAGCTGTTCGTTCTCGACAACTTCCTCGATTCGCTTCGCGTATATCCCAAAGAGGTCCCCGGCATGCGTCCCGATTCTACGGACGGAATAGCACTGCGCGACGAGATGCTCAAGGAGATGGAGTCACAAAACGGATTGGCTCGCGTCATTACGCTTAAAGCGTCCGTGTCTGTCCCCGGCGCTCTGGAGGGGGAGACCGTTTGCGCTTGGCTTCCCGTCGCGGCTGCCTGCCGTCAGCAGTCTCGGGTCGAGATTCTCGACATGACGCCGGAGGGTGCTGTTGCTCCCGCGAACGCTTCGGCGCGTACCGCCTCGTGGTCTTCTTCGAGTGAGCGCTCATTCTCGGTGACTTATCGTTATCACATCGATGCTGCTTATTGTGATGTCTACGGTGGCACACTTCCGGTTCATCCGCGTATGGACGCGCCTCTGCCCGAGGATATTTCCGAGGACCGTCCGCACATTGCATTCACGCCGTATCTGCAGCAGCTGACGGCCGGTGTTGTTGACGGACTCGAGGATCCGCTCGATCGCGCTCGTGCTATCTATGATTATCTGACGCAGCATATCGACTATCGCTATCAGCCGCCGTACTTGCTTTTGGGATCTATTGCCGATGACTGCGCGCATTCGCTCCGCGGCGATTGCGGCGTTATGGCGCTCACGTTTATCACCATGTGCCGTATCGCGGGCGTGCCTGCCCGTTGGCAGAGCGGCCTGTACGTTGCGCCCGATTCGGTGGGGTCGCACGACTGGGCAGAGTTCTATACGCCGCAGACCGGTTGGCTCAACGCCGACGTGTCATTTGGATCTTCTGCTCACAGGATGGGGGAGGAGTGGCGCCGCCGTCACTACTTTGGCAATCTCGACCCATGGCGTATGGTGGCCAACAATCGATTCCAGGCAGAGTTTGAGCCCTCTTTCGACGGCATGCGCGAGGACCCTTACGATAACCAGATGGGTGAGGCTTCGGTCGACGGTCGCGGATGCCGTCAGCGCGAGATGCTACGCACGGTCGAACTCATCGAAATGCTCGAAGTTCCATTTTCGGACTAATCGGTAGAAAGCTGTGATAAACTAACTCACGCATTACGTGCCCGAGTGGCGGAATTGGCAGACGCAGTGGACTCAAAATCCACCGTTGGCAACAACGTGCGAGTTCGAGTCTCGCCTCGGGCACCATACATGCAAGTGAACGTTCAAGGGGGTTGCGGCCCCCTTTTTCGTGTACGTAATGTGATAACGCGCTGTACGTGTTATTATTCGCAAGGCGTTGTTCCCGCAATGCCCTAAAGAGGAACCCGAGGGTTCCCACCTTTTGGCGCCAATGAGCAGCTGACTGGTCATACAACTTAGATTACCTTCCTCAAATCGAGGAAGTCTATGTGTACGACCTGGTTGCTGAGAAGCGCCGGGTTATTTTTTTATGAATGGAGGTAGGGAAAATAGCTAAGTCTGATGACACCCGCATCAACGACGAGATCACTGCATCTTCGTGCCGTTTGATTGGCGTCGATGGCTCTCAGCTCGGCCTGTTCGCCATCCGCGATGCCCAGCGCGTCGCCGACGATCAGGGTCTCGACCTGGTCGAGATCGCTCCCAACGCGGAGCCGCCGGTCTGCAAGGTCATGGACTACGGTAAGTTCAAGTACCAGCAGGCCATGAAGGCCAAGGCTGCTCGTAAGAACCAGTCCAAGGTCGAGGTCAAGGAAATGAAGTTCCGACCCAAGATCGACGTTGGCGACTACGAGACCAAGAAGGGCCACGTTCTGCGTTTCCTCAAGAAGGGCGCACGCGTTAAGATCACCATCATGTTCCGCGGCCGTGAGATGGCTCACCCGGAGCAGGGCCTTAACGTTCTCGAGCGTCTCGCCGAGGATCTCAAGCCTTACGCTACGGTCGAGTCCAAGCCTAAAATGGAAGGCCGTAACATGCTTATGCTGCTCGCCCCGATTAAGGGCGCCTTCGATGAGGATAAAGCGGCAAGCGATACCAAGTAACTAGTGTTCTGTAACCGATTAAGGAGTATTTCATGCCTAAGATGAAGTCCCACAGCGGCACCAAGAAGCGTTTCCGCAAGACCGGTACCGGCAAGCTTATGCGCGCCAAGGCTTTCAAGAGCCACATCCTGAGCAAGAAGTCCACCAAGCGTAAGCGTGGCTTCCGTCAGGAGACCGAGATCGCCGCTGCCGACCGCAAGGTCATCAAGTCGCGTCTCGCCTAAGTTCGCGTTCCCGTTTTTCGTTTTACCGTCTAGGAGTTGATAGAACATGGCACGTATTAAGCGCGCTGTTGCCGCCAAGAAGAAGCGCCGTACCGTTATGCACCGTGCGAAGGGTTACTACGGTGCCGCTTCGCGTACTTACAAGCATGCTAAAGAGCAGGTCCAGCACTCCCTGCAGTATCAGTATCGTGATCGCCGCAACAAGAAGCGCGAGATCCGTTCTCTCTGGATCACTCGTATCAACGCTGCTGCTCGTCTGAACGACATCTCTTACTCTCAGTTCATGCACGGCCTGAAGGTTGCCGGCATCGAGCTCGACCGCAAGGTCCTGGCTCAGATGGCTTACGAGGACATCGAGTCCTTCAACGAGCTGGCTACCATCGCCAAGAAGGCTCTCGAGGCCTAATAGGTTCTCTTGAATCGCTAGGGGAGTGTCGCGTTGTGCGCGACACTCCCCTTTTAATATGAGAAAGCCATTGTCAATAGGCGTGTTTGTTCGAGCCCGGTTTTAAACCGGGCTTTTTCGTTTCCCGTCGGGAGGGCCCGCGCACGCTGCACGTTTAGTCGACGCTTGCCTGGCAAGCTAATATCCGCGGGCTCTTGCGGGCGCGCTGCCGGCGGTCAGCCCGGTATGTCCGCGCACCCCACCGCATTTCGATTCTCCGTCCG
>DAIMBN010000016.1:0-36593 GCA_036718335.1 Coriobacteriaceae bacterium | reverse complement strand
AATCCATACGGCCCTGTCTCTTAGGATTAGTTTGAGAAGAAGTCGACAGTACATTTGGAAGCACCTGCATTTCTCAAAGCATCGTTAGATTAATAATGACAGACCGAATGAAGATGCGTGCGATGGGGGCGAGGCGAATGGCTGGGCGGTATCGATATGCGGGTTCAACGGTATCACATTGGCCACATAGATTATTAACTTGCTTGACTTGTAAACCTAATCGTCCTGTCATCATATTCAACTTCGAAAAAAGGGGAATGAGGGCATCCCGATGCATCGAGTATTACTGGAACCCTGGCGATACGCTGAATGATTTGTGACGAATAGTCATGTCCATCAAGAAGGCTCGACGCTTCGGGCAGCTCGTCAATCGATATATCAATTCTTGGAGACATGTATTCCTACCATTTTTAAAGAAACAACGGCGGTAATCGCTATCGCGATTGCGCCAATAATACCGAGCGCCATCTATTTATACTTGATTTAAGGCGGAGTGGAATGTGGGCGCGCAAGGAGATGCGGAATCGATGAGAGCCTCAAAAAAAACTACTGCAGTGTTATCATCTTTCACCCTCTCTATTCTTCCATTTCTGATTCTATGGGCGGCTTGGTCAGCCCTCCCTGATACAATTCCCGCTCATTGGAGTGGGAGTGTGGTTGATCGATGGGGTAATAAGCTTGAATTGCTGGTTGTTCCGCTGTTTTCTCTGATTGGTTCTATTGCAATTTCTGTGTACCTTATTGTTTCCACGCGGCGAAGAGAGTTCGCGGATTTCTCTGTTCGAATGCGACGGGACTTTGTTGCGTGCTATATTTCTAGTCTTCTTTTATCGACAACCTGCTCAGTGATAATTGCCGTTTGGGTTCAGTTGATTCTTACGCAAAACACTGCGGTTGATGGGGGGCTTGGACTATCGATCCCGTATTCCCTTCCCGGGCTATATGTGATCTTGTGCGCTTTGCCGCCTTTTTATGCGAGCGGCGAGAGCAAAAAGGCAGAGCGCCTGATAACTGTTCTTATTGGCGGCGCGGAGATTGTTCTTTGCGGAATAGTGCTTGAAGGTTCGGCTGCCTCTTATGCGATGATTGGACTGATGATTCTGTTCTGTGCGTTTGAGATTGTGTCACAGGTAAGGGATAGCCGGTCCTTATGAGTTGAATTACGCGCGTGCGGATATAAAGGGTGGCATGTTAAGCTGGTCGTTTTCTTGTTCTGGGACATTTGCAGTAGGATGAGTGGGACTAGGCGCGCTGCGGTGTGATGGTGACGGTTGAGACTTGTATCGCTGCAAATCCGCTGATGCACATTTTGCTATTGGGCTTGAAGGTGGGACCGACAGGCCTTTGTTTGGGTTGTTCTGGTCGTCCAACGCGTGTTGCACGGCTTTATATTGTTACCCTCGTTCGGCGCTCCGTTGGAGCATTTCCGGGTTTGTCGGCATCATGACTTGGCCAAGTGACACGCTTGCCGAGACGGTTGTAACGCCGCGCCGGTTCCGTGTGCTCCTTCGTTGTTGGCCTGTCCAGCCGGGGGCGGATTCGGCCTCATGTTGTGGCGCACGGCCTTCAGGGGCTTCCCCTGGCGAGTTATGTTCGTCCGTATGGGTAAGGGTCGGGTTGAGCTGACAATCCCGTGTCGGAAGGGGCTTGGACCATGCGCGCGATGACAGAGATTGAGTGGCTGGACGGCCGTGTGACGAAGGTGCCGGAGCTCGCCCTGGGCGATGCGTTCGGCGAGAGCGTCCAGGCGGAGCTCGATTTCGGGTTCGACAATGTGTTGGAGGGCCTTTGGGTCGAGGTGCGCCATCATGAGCCGGATGAGGACTCGGACGGCGACCCGCGCGGGAGGGGCTGCGCACTGTACGCGGACTGCCGGTACAGCCTGGTCGAACCGTCGGACCTCGACCGTGTCTTCTGCATCCTTTACGAGGGGCAGCCGAGGGTCTGCCGCGTCGCGGGGGAGCTCGTGAACCTTTCGCGGGCCTGCGCGTTGTCCTGCCTCATGCTCGGATCTCCCTACCCGCCAGGCGCCCTCGAGGCCCTGGCCGCGTGCGCTCGATACCTCTGCGGTCCGGCTTTCACATCCGACCTCGCCGCCCGCGCCCGCGCCGCGGGGGAGCTAGGGCCCCCATGTGTCGGGACCTCATTCAGGGCATCAACCGCATCCGGCCTTTGGCATTCGCCGCCCGGCCCTCCGGTCCCGCTCGGCCGACGGGTTTCCCGTCTACGGCAAGACGATCGCACTTATAATATGTGCATTCCCGGATCGGGAATATGTTTCGGCATACGCCGCCACAGGGCTACACCCGCAGCGCGCTACATCGCTACGCGGCTACACGCCTACAGGGCTACACGCCGCCGCCCAGCCGAACGGCGGGAGGGTCGCCCATGGGCGCCCTCGGGCCATGCTCCCATTTTTGAGAGAGCTGCCGTCGGGGTTTCCCGAAATCCGTCTGCATCTGCAGGCCTCTTTTCGAAATCGGGCGGCGCGGCGGAAAATCCCCGGGTTGAACCGCGAGGCTTCATCCACAATCGCGCAGACGCATTATGCAATCGTAAAAAAGAAGGGCACGGGCGTCCGCGTTCGCGGAAACCCGTGCCGCATTTGCGTCAACGAGAAGACCTAGTAGAATCTATCTAAACGCTATTCCACATTCCCGTACTTGCACTACGGATTTGGGAAAGCGTATGTCTCAGCCTCTACTCGACCACGGTCGCCTCGGTCGGGATGGCCCCCAGCACTGCCGCGTACTCGGTGGGGTAGAGGCGGCTGATGGTCTGGACGTCGCGGATGAGGACGTTGCGGTCGTCGGGCTCGGTGATGCCGTAGCCGAACGCCTCGAGCGTCTCGATCGCCTCGCGGATCTTCTGCTGGAACATGGGACCGGGGTCCACCCTCAGGCCGAGGTAGCCGCGCCACAGGCTCGGCGACACGCGCAGCATGTTCTGGATCTTGGACATCGGCTCGATGTCGGCGTAGACGTTGAGCGTGACCATGGCGTCCTTGTGCCCCAGGATCGACTGCAGCGCCTTGATGTCGCCGCCGTGGCGGATCCACTGCGTCGCGAAGGTGTGGCGCAGGCCGTGGAACGTTATCAGCTCGTCGTTGGTGCCCATGAGGCCGTTGGTCTCCGAGAACGTCTTGAACGCCCTGCGGATGTAGCTGGTGGTGGCGAAGGAGCCGTCCGGCCGCGACACGACGTGGCTGTCCGCGAGGTCGCGCAGGCCGAGGGTCGACGCCTCCCGGAGCCTCTGCGAATCGATCTCGTGGATCTCCTTCAGGAAGGGGAGCAGACCCACCGGGTCGATGGGGATCGTCCTCAGGTCGTGGTTCTTGGTGTCCTTGATGAAGGATCCCCTGTCCTTGACGTAGGCCACGGAGTGCCTGACCGTGATGAGCCCCGACTCGAAGTCGACGTCGCACCAGCGCAGGCCGCAGACCTCGCCGATGCGCATCCCGGTGTGCAGGGCGAGCACGACCGCCCTCCTGAAGGTCGAGTCCGACATCATCGAGGTCACCGAGTTGAGCTTCGGCACGAGGTCGGAGCGCAGCGCGTTCCTGGGCCTGGCGATGACCCTGGGCGCGAGGGCGCCGTCGAACGGGTTCCTGCCGATGGTGTCGTTGCTACGCTTGAGGAGCACGGCGTAGAGCCGCTTGCCGAGCTTGAAGGACTTGTTGAGCGTGTCCGGAGCGGTGCCCAGGGCGATCCTGCGCCTCGACCACGCGTTGACGTCGTCGGTCGTCACCTCGTTCACGGGGACGAGGCCGAGCTCGTCGCGCTCGATGTGCAGGGCGCTGTAGTGGTAGTCGTCGCGGGTGGTCGGGGTGATCCTGTTCATCTCCAGGCAGAAGTCGATGAACTTCTCGAGCGCCTCGGAGAGCGGCAGCGCGGCGTAGTCGTCCCGCTGCTCGGCGGGAAGCCCGGCGCCGATAGCGGCCCTCGCCTCCTCGGCCTCGGCGAGTTCCAGCTCGACCTCCGACCTGAATTCCGCGAGGACGCGCATCGCCGCCGCCTTTCCCCGCGTGCTCTGCTTCAGGCAGGGCACGCGGGTGTTCCTGGTCCTCTGGACCTTCTTCCCGGTCATCTCGTCGGCCACCGTCACGACAGCCTGCCATTTGCCCTTGTTCTTCCTCACGCCGCCGGCTCCGCATACGCGTAAGGTTTTATTGCTGCATTTCTCGTTCTGCATGTCTGCTCCTAAATCCGCAGTTGATTAGAAACAGGCGGGCCCACCTGCGGGAACCCGGAGAGGCGACGATTCGGGGCTCCTACCCCCGTTGATTAAATCATCGGCTGCACCGCGCTCCTCGAAGCCGATAATATGCTATCTGGACAGACCGCGCTGAGCTGGTAAAATTTACAAACGCGGAAATACGCTACTTGCGCTATCTGCGCGTGTTTTAACAAAATAAGCACAGGTCAGGGTCATTCTGACCCCGCTGGGGGTCAAGGGGTCGCTGGTTCGAATCCAGTCGTCCCGACCAGAAGTTTGCAGGTCAGGCACCTAGTGCCTGACCTTTTTTATGCTGGGTCACCAGATGGGTCACGAATGGGTCACCGGCTGTTTTTTTAGATGATAAAGACATGCCTTTCTACCTGCCGCGCCCAACCCGGATATAGCCCCTCAAATCGCCTCTCATGGGCTGGGGTGGGGGATTGCGATCAGTTCCCGCACGGCGAGCCCCGTCACTGCGGCTCATAGTTCGTCAACAGCACCTCCACCACCGGTTGGCTCGGCCGCCACGTGCGCATGTCCCTTCCGCAACCCAATCACACGCACGAAAAACCTATCAAGCCAGAAGATTGATGTGGCAAAAAAGAAGAAGAGGCATTACACCCCTCCTTCCGGACAGCCTGTATCCCGGTTCCCTGCCTGCCAGTTCGCCCTCCCCGAAACCCTCGGGGCGCTATGGGGTCGAGCCCCTCCGCATGGAAAATTCTATCGCGGCCATGCCCGCTATGCGTGTCACGCACACCACGCCAAACGTCAGGTTTACCAGCCGGGACTGAGCCCTCTTTCGAGAGCAGGGTTATATTAGCATCTACAAACTCGAAAAACCCTGCCGCATTTGAGGAGTACCAAGAAAAAGGTCTACACCTTGAATATCAACCTCATCCGAACACCTCCCGCATTCATCCGAACAAGTACGGATGAATGCGGGAATCCGATACCCTGAGGGCCGGATCGGCCGAGCCACTGGGCACAAGCGGGACACGGTCCAGAGGATGCCGGGGCGCGGGGTCCCGTGCGGGGAGATCGCGAGGGAGCCGGGCAGGTCGCCCTCGACGATGAGCGCAGAGATACCGTCGCGCCCACCCACGAAAAGAGGGTTCCCTCGCAGGCGCCGCATCCGCACGCCCCCGCAAAGAAACCCTCGCACTCGCATCTCTACCTGCGAACCAGCACGTGCCCTCGCGCACGCGCCGCGGCAGCCGCTAGTCGCGGTAGAACGAGCCCATGTAGCGGATGTACTCGTCCTCGGTGTGGTTGGCCTTCCAGTCGTGGACGGAGTCCTTGTTGCGCTGGCCGGCGATGACGGAGAGCTCCTTACCCAGCTTCTCAAAGGCTTCGTCGACGCACTCCTCGGGGGTGAGGGCAATCTTCATGACGGCCTCGCCCTGCGGGCCGCCGGGGAGGTTGGACAGCAGGCTGGGGGTTAGGGTGGTGCCGAGGGTGATGACCTCGACGTCGACACCGGTGCCCTCGCACTCGCAGGCCACGGCCTCGGTCATCTTGAGGATGAAGGCCTTGCCCGCGCCGTACTGGCCGTTCCAGGGGCTGGAGCTGATGCCGGTCATCGACGAGACGTTGATCACGGCGCCGCGGTCCTGGGTGGCAAAGATCCGCATGTAGTGGTGGAAGCACTTGAGGAAGGTCACGACGTTGACGTTGATCATGGCCTCGTGCTTCTCCCAGGGGGTGTCCTGGATCTTGCCGAAGCTGTGCAGGCAGGCAACGTAGCTCATGAAGCCCATGTCCAGGCCCTCGGTCGCGGCGAAGACGGTCTCGGCCGCGCCGGGCTGGCTAAAGTCGGCGCGCACGACCTTGGTCTCCACGCCGTAGGTCTCGCGGATATCGCCGGCGAGCACGTTCAGCTTCTCCTCGCGACGGCCGACCATGACGACATTCATGCCGCCGGCGGCGATCTTCTCGCAGAACGCCTTGCCGACGCCCTCGGTCGCGCCCAGGATCAGGCCCCACTCACCGTACTTCTCCCTCAGGTTCATGCTGCATCCTCTCTCTCGATGCCCATGCGGGCACATCTCCTTTAGCGTGCGGCCGCACAGCCGCACACGGTGCACCATTATGCGCTGAACAAGAGGGGAGCGTGTTCACGACTTTGCGAACGAGCCCGTAACAACGATGAACGGTGTCGGTCTATCACCGCGAAGAAACCCTTGCGGCATCGAGAGAGGAGGTGCTGGCAGGTGGAACCAAAAGGTGAACGCCGCCATCTCTAGCTCCACCTTATCGGGTTTCCCGTCGCAAGCGATGCTTCAAAGAGCTTGCGCAGCGAAACGTTGGCGAAGGTCCAGGACCACGCTTTGCTGCTGCCCACTGTGACTCGGCCCTCGGCTCTGCGTAGAACCCGAAGCCGCTTTTGCAGTCGATGCGATTGACCCCGTCGAGGTCGGTGAGGGTGTAGCTTTCGCCCTCTCCATCCTGGCTCGAGCGTCCCTTGCGCTCGAAAGCAAAGTGACTTGACGCGAAGAGCACCTCACCAGCGCCGTTATTTTTTGGCATCTTTGGGGGCTGATGTACACAAATGCGACTCCACGTGCCGACCAGCAACGTCCTCCACATGTCTGGACTCTCTATGCTTGCGCTGGATAGACATCGCAGGAACGGGTATAGTATCGAAAGTTTTGTCGTTAACCAGCGGGGGAGTCCTGTGGGAATCAAAAAGAAGATCAAAAAGGAGCTTATCGGCACTTCCGATTACCCGTCGAATAAGATCTTCACGATCTCCAATTTCATCACCTTTACGCGCCTGATCCTCACGCTCGTCTTTCTGTACCTGTTTGTGACGGATAACAACCGCATCGTCGCCATCGTGATTTATGCCATCGCCGCCTCCACCGACTGGATGGACGGGCAGATCGCCCGCATGACCAAGACGGTCTCGTGGCTCGGCAAGGTCATGGATCCCATCTGCGACCGCGCGCTGCTGTTTACGGGCGTCTTGGGCCTGGTGGTCCGTGGCGAGCTGCCTATCTGGGTCTGCGTACTCATCATCGGTCGCGACATCTACCTGGGCCTTGGCACGCTCATCGTGCGCCATTACCACCGTCGTCCCATCGATGTCGTGTTTCCCGGAAAGATTGCCACTGCGCTGCTCATGACCGGCTTCTCGCTCATGCTGCTCGGTTTCCCCGTTATTGACGGCCTGCATCTTTTACCTTCAACCCTTAAGGCCTTCCCGGGCCTCAACGGAAGCTCGGTGCCCCTCGGCATCTTCTTTGTGTACGGCGGCGTGATCTTCTCCATGCTCACGGCTGTTATCTACTCCATTAAGGGCGGAGCGGCCATTAAACAGGCTCTCACGCATCCCGAGGACGAGGACATCGACTTTCTGAACCCTGAAATCGAAGACTGATTCATTGGGGTATGATTACGTACGGTTCATTATTTGCGGCACGTCCGCGATAAGTTAGGGGTTGTCATGGACAACATGGTTAACAATATGCCTCAGAATGATAAGACTGCTGACGCTACCTGCGTATTCCGCGTGCCTTCAAGCGACGTCACCGTTCCCGACCTCATGGCCAACGTGCGCATCACCGCCCCCGTTCTGTCCATCGTCAAGGGTCCGCAGACTGGTGCCGCCTTTGAGCTCGAGGACGACGTGACCACCATCGGCCGCGATCCTGCAAACGGCATCTTCCTCAATGACATGACCGTTTCGCGCAGCCACGCGCGCATTATTCGCGAGGGCCTCGGCGCTCGCATCGAGGACTTGGGCTCGCTCAATGGCACCTGGGTCGACGGTGCCATCGTCAATGCAGCCCCGCTGCACGACGGTTCTTCCGTCCAGATCGGTACGTTTACGCTCATCTACCACGAGAGCACGCCGGAGCGCATCGAAACCGGTGAGTAGGGCATGGCCGAACGCAACTATCTGAGTATCGGCCAAGTCGTCAACCTACTTCGAGGCGCATACCCCGATCTTTCGAACTCAAAAATTAGATTTCTAGAGGATGAGGGGCTCATTACCCCTCATCGTACGCCTAAGGGATACCGTCAGTACTCCAAGGAGGACGTTGATCGCCTGGAGGTCATCCTGCACTTGCAGAAGACCCGCTACATGCCGCTCAACGTGATTAAGCAGCGCTTGGAAAACGCCACGGACCTGTCAACGCTCGCCTACGAGGTGGGCTTGCTGTCCGATGTTCCTCTCAAGACGGAGCCCAAGGAGACTAAACAAAAGCTGCATCCCATCGAGACCATTCCCGATATGTTGGGCGTCGAGATTTCGTTTATCCGCTCGCTCGCCGAGAACGACCTCATTCGCATCATCAAGAGTCCACAGAATCGTGAGCTCGTCGATGGTCGCGATTTTCCGATCATCCGCTACTGCTCCGAGCTGTCACGCTTCCATATCGAGCCGCGCAACCTGCGTCAGTACGTGTCTTCCGCCAACCGCGAGTCCTCGATGTTTGAGCAGGTGCTCGTGAGCATGCTCGGAATGGATACCTCCGATGACGAGCGCGACGCCAAGCTCGAGCGTGCGTTTAAGAAGCTTCACGACCTGACGGAGGGCGTGCACACCGCGCTGCTCAAGAACCGCGTTTTTGAGTCGCTCAACGCCGTGGTCGAGGACGCCGACATCGATGCACTCGATGAGGAAATCACTCGCTCCGAGTCCACCAAGGCCAAAAACGAAGAGACAGCCGCGCCGGCTTCGCACGAGGATTCTCTCGTAAAGCCGCTTAAGGTCGTCGCCCCTTCGCAATCCGGCACCGCCACCGCGGGCATATAACCGCTGCTGAAATTTCGGCAACCCATTGAAAGGTCATGCAATGTACGACTTCGAATCTCAAATCGTCGATATCCCCGACTATCCCGAGCCCGGAGTCATCTTTAAGGACATCACGCCGCTCTTTGGCAATCCCGAGGCGCTCAAAGCCATGACCGATGCCCTCGCCGAGCACTTTGCCGGCATGGGAATCACCAAGGTCGTGGGTCCCGAGGCTCGCGGCTTTATGGTTGGCGTACCGGTGGCTGTAGCCCTTGGCGCTGGCTTTGTTCCCGCACGTAAACCGGGCAAGCTGCCGCGTGAGACCGTAAGCCAGAGCTACGAGCTCGAGTACGGCACCGATTCAATTGAGATCCATGCCGACGCTATCAGCTCTAAAGATACCGTGTTGATTCTGGACGACTTGGTCGCGACGGGCGGAACCGTCGAGGCAACAGGCAAACTGGTGCGAGATATGGGCGCAAAGCTTGTCGGTTACGGTTGTATCCTTGAGCTTGCGTTTCTCAACCCGCGCGAGAAGCTCACGCCGTCTAATGACGATGTGGAGCTCTTTAGCCTGGTGACGGTGGACTAGCCGTTACCCTTAGTTACTGGAAAGGAAGCTACATGCGCACAGCAAACACGCACAAAAACATGGCACGCTGCGCTGCTACGGCAACCCTCGCTTGTGTTTTGGGCTTGGGCCTCGCGGCTCCTGCCTACGCCGATACCGCATCCGACCTTGCCGCTGCTCGTACTAAGCTCGAGCAGATCGGTACCCAAACTCAGCAGATTTACGATGAGCTCGCCACGCAGACGCAGGCGCTCGATCAGACTGCCGGCGAGATCACGCAAAAGCAGCAGGAGATCGCCGATGGTCAGGCCAAGCTCTCGACCTATGTCGCCGGCGAGTACAAAACCGGCGGTCTGAGCCTGCTTCAGGTTCTGACGGGCGTCGATGACCTGAGCGATATGCTCAACCGTCTGTTCTACTACGGCAAAGTTTCCGATAAGCAAGCTCAGACCATTCAAGAGGTCAAGGAGCTTAAGCAGCAGCTCACCGATAAGCAGGCCGAGCAGGAAAAGAACGTCGCCGCCACGCAAAAGAAGGTCGACGAGCTTAACGCCCAGCAGGCTGAAGCCCAGAACGTCGTAAACTCCCTGGATTCGCAGCTGCAGGCCGAGCTTGCCGCCGAGGCCGAGGCCAACGCCGCGCTGCAGGCTGGCATCAACGCCAGCACCGCCGAGAAGGCCACGGTGAGCAACGAGACTGCCGGTACGACCGAGAACACCAACAATGGTGGCCAGACCAGCAATAACAACAACCAGGGCGGCAACACTCCGGCTCCTACGCCGGCACCTGCTCCGACGCCGCAGCCCCCCGCACCTGCTCCGGCTCCGACGCCTTCTGCCCCGAGCCAGTCTGTTGATGGCGGTTCTGTTGTCTCTCGTGCATACAGTAAGCTTGGTTGCGCTTATTCCTGGGGCGGAATTGGCCCGAACAGCTTCGACTGCTCTGGTTTTGTTAGCTATTGCCTCACTGGTCGCTATTGCCGTCTGGGCACCACGGGTACCTTTATGGGCTGGACGCGTGTGTCCGATCCGCAGCCCGGTGACGTTGTGGTCAACTCGTACCACACTGGCATTTACATCGGTGGTGGTCAGATGATTCATGCTTCCGACTACAACACAGGTGTTATCATCAGTTCCGTTGCCGCCGGCATGAACAACAACTACATCTTCGTGCGCTACTAAGTATTCAGATAAAGCAAACGGATATGGACCTCGTGACTTTGAGCCATGGGGTCCATTCTTTTGTCTTTCGTGCAGTCCGCTATCTAGTTTTGAATACTAGATAGCGGCCCAATCGGTCAGCAAGAAAGCTATAATTGTTGAAGAACAATTAGAAAGGACCCTCTATGAGCTGGGCACTTATCTCCGATTCAAGCTGCAACCTCCGTGATTGGCAACCGACCGCACCCCATACCACCTTTGCATTTGCGCCCCTCAAAATTCGAGTTGGGGAGCGTGAATTCGTCGATGACCTTTCGCTCGATGTTCATGAGCTCAACTGCGCTGTTCAGGCGGAGACGAACGCTTCTTCGAGCGCTTGTCCCAGCGTAGGGGAGTGGGCCGAGCTCTTCAAATTGGCAGACAAGACCATCTGCATGCCGATCTCTGAGGGTGTGTCGGGCAGCTACAACGCGGCAGCCACGGCTCGCGATATGGTTCTTGCCGAGGAGCCCGACCGACAGATTCATCTAGTCAATTCACGCGCAGCTGGCGGCAAAATGGACCTCATTTTCTTGCTGTTCGACCGCTATCTTGCAAGCAATCCGGATGTCTCATTCGAGGACGCTTGCGCATACTTCGATAGCCTTGAACAGAACAGCAAAATCCTCTTCAGTTTGTGCAATTACGAAAACCTCGCCAAAGCCGGACGTATCCCTAAGGCAGCTGGCCTCATTGCCAACAAGCTCAATATCCGCATTTTGGGCACGGCGAGTGAGGCCGGTAAAATCGAACTCGTCGGGCACACGCGTGGCGAAAAGAAGATGCTCAACAAGATCATCGACACCATGGAAGCCGAGGGTTTTACGGGCGGCGAGGTCGTCATCGACCATGTGGAAAACGTATCGAGCGCCCAGGCGTTGGCCGATCGCATTATTGAGCATTGGCCCGGCTCCAAGACCATCATCATGCCCTGCAACGGCCTGGATTCCTATTACGCCGAGATGCATGGCCTCATCATCGGCTACGGCATGGGCGTAGCTTCGGGCAAATAAAGTCCAACCAAGCAAAAATACGGGCGGGACAAAGCGGCAGATGGCTCTTTGTCCCGCCCGTTTAATACGTCGGCTAGCTATTAAACCCGCTGAACTTGAGATAGCTCATCAAGTAAGCCTTCGAAACAAAGGATGAAACCGCGCTGCGCACAAGCAGCGACTCACGCGTTACCTGATGCGCCGTATCGGGAACCGGCGTCTGCGCGACGGAAAACGCCGAACGAATCGATGCCTCGAGCTGATCGACCACATAATCAAAGGCCGTCGGGGCATCGTAGCTCAAACGCTGAATGTTAAAGAGTGCCTGCACCGCAGCAATAGGTAGCACCTGTTTAAAGATGCAGATAGCGATCAGGCGGGCAATCTGCTCGCGGCCATATTGCTTTTTGACCGGAGCAGGCACCAGGCCAACCTTTACGTAGTTATTGATCATAGATGGCGTAATGATAGGCTGCTCAACGCAAAGGGACAGCGGCTCCATCCACAGCGCAACATACTCAATGACCTGGTCGCGGTAGAGCGTCACATTGGGCAACTGGTCATAGCGCGGCAGACTCAACGTATTGAGTTTGCGTACGATATCGGACTGAATAAATGCATCAGGCAACACAGTGGGCTGAATATCCTCAGGTTTAATGCTGACCGACAAATCGGACATCGGGATAACGCGTTTGGCGTGGTTCATAAGGATCCTCCGTTCATTAGCTATATTGTATTCTAGGTTATCTAGTTTTGCATACTATATAGCAGGAAAGTAAAAGTGGTTGGACAGCACATTGATGCACCGTCCAACCACTTTGTTTTAAAGATAGCAACCTTACATAAGATATATTATCGTACTTATCAGCGGAGAAACGCGTATGCGCTCGTTGCTGCTATGGCTCCGTCAGAAACGGCGGTCACAACCTGACGTAAGCGCTTGGAACGGATGTCGCCAGCAGCAAATAGACCTGTCGTGCGGGTCGCCATGGATTCATCAGTCAGAATGCCGCCATCAGGCGCCAGATCGACTAGATGCTCAACAAGCTCGGTATGGGGTTGCGTCCCGGTAAAGACAAAGATGCCAAACGAGCCAGGCTCAAATGACTCGGTATGAGTCTCACCGGATGCATTGTCCTTAAAGGTGATCGTCGTTGGCATGGCTTCGCCCGAGAGCTCCACAATACTAGTTTGGTACCTAACTGTAATATTGTCCTTTTCAAGCACCTTCCGAACAACACCATCAGGCGCACGGAACTGGTCGCGGCGCAGCACGATGGTCACACTGCTGGCAATATCTGACAGGAACAGCGCCTCTTCGCATGCCGAATTGCCACCACCGATTATAAAAACCTGCTTGCCACGGAAGAACATGCCGTCACACGTCGCGCAATATGAAACGCCACGACCGCGATAGGTATCCTCGCCAGCGAAACCTGCCGGACGCGGCGTGGCACCCATGCAAGCGATAACGCTCGAGGCAAGCGTATCGCCCATATCGTGATGCACCGTAAACAGCGCTGCATCGGCATCGTAATCGATACCCGTAACCATGCTCCATGTAACCTGCGCTCCCAGCCCCTCTGCATGTTGCTGAAAACGCTCGCCGAGTTCGGCGCCACTCAAGAGCGGAATGCCCGGATAGTTCTCGACTTCATTGGTCGTGGCGATCTGTCCACCCGACATGCCCTGCTCAATCACGGTCGTCGTCAGGTTGGCGCGCGCAGCGTAAATGGCGGCAGCATAGCCCGCGGGGCCTCCACCGACAATCGCAACATCAATCGGCTGATCGGTAGTCATGGAATATCCTCTCGTCGATACATTGACGTTCTTTGCGCTCATACCCAAATTTACGTGAACATGACACTCATGCACTACAATGTTAAATCGCGTAACAAAGCTGAAGGGGAGTTATCGATGGATCAAACGCAGACGGGCAATAGCGCTCCCCTGCCCATGCAAGCCACTCCCCAACCGGAGCAAATGACCGTTTCACCTGCACAAAAACCCCTAGTAACCATTGTGCACGCATCAGTTGGATCGGGTCACAAAGCCGCCGCCAACGCGATTGCACAAGCATTTGACCTTATCCGCGGCACCAAGGGAATCCCTGAGGATATTGAAATTGAAGTGCTCGATATCCTTGATTTTGGACGTATTAAATTCGACGGCAATAAGACCGCGGCTTCTTTTACGGGAGCCACGCGCCCAATTTACGACCTGACCTGGCGATATACGCTTACGGGACATCTTCTCTGGGGTGGCGGCACGGCATGGTCGCGAATTATGTTCCCCGCCTTCAACGAATATATTCGTCGCCGCAGGCCTATAGCCGTGGTCGCAACGCACATCACAGCAGCCAATGTTGCCGTGGGCGCCCGCGTAATTACGGGTATCGATTATCCGGTCATCTGCGTACCAACAGACTATGAAGTCGAAGGCTTTTGGCCCCACAAGGACACCGACCTGTTCTGCGTGGCCAACGAATTTATGGCCGAAACACTACGCCCACGTAAGGTTCCCGAGTCAAAGATCCGCATTACGGGCATCCCCATCCGAGCCGATTTCGATACCGATTACAAACGCGAAGATGAGTTGAGCAAGTTCAATCTCCCCATAGACAAAACCGTCGTATTGGTGATGGCCGGCGCCAGTTTGCCTCAACCATACGTGCGTTTCCGTGCCGCGATGGACCACACGCTCCCCTTCTTACGCAGCTTTGAGGACATGCACTTTGTCTTTTTACCGGGCAAGGATAAGGAATACGCCGCCCGACTCAAGACGCTCTTCGACGCCATGAAGCTCGACAACGTCACGGTTCTGGACTACGTGGACGACATGGCGGCCCTCATGCACGGCTGCGACCTGGCAATCCTCAAATCGGGCGGACTCACGGTCACCGAGTGCCTATGCGCACATCTGCCGATGATCCTGCTGGGCAAATCATACGGTCAGGAAAAGGCCAACACCACGATGCTCACCGGCATGGGCGCCAGCATGCATGTCACCACCGCACGAGAACTCATCGTGACGTTGCGCCATCTCCACAATCATCCGGAGTCGCTCAAGGCACTGCTCATCAATGGCGAAGTCCTGCGCCGTCCACGCGCAGCGGAGGACATCGCCATCGCAACCATGGAGCTCGTAGGCAAACCCCAAAAACGTAAACGAGCCTTCTGCCGCTTCTACTGGGGCGAAAAACCAGCGCATATCCGCTAGCGTCTTAGCCTCCGCTGCTCGGCGGGAGCCGCCCATATATCATTCCATGCTCAAACATTCTCGCTGCGCTGCGAAACTGCGCGTGGAACGATATATGGGCGGCTCCCGCCGAGCAGCTACGTTTACTTACTAGCAGCTACTTCGGTATCCCCTCCATTAGAACCTGCAAAGGTAAAACAGGAAAATATAAATACAGTAAGCCGATGCGACAAAGGATCCAACCCTTTGTCGCATCGGCTTATCAAAAAGAATGATTATTATTTTCAAGCGAGTAACCGCCCGCCCGCCTCTCACACATATCGTTCCACGCGCAGTTTCGCAGCGAGCGAAGCGAAGCGAGAATGTTTGAGCATGGAATGATATGTGTGAGAGGCGGGCGGGAGGGATACGAGCGCCCCTAGGCGACGCCGGAGGAGCCGAAGCCTCCGTTGCCTCGGTCGGTTTCGTCTAGTTCTTCTACTTCTACGAGGTTGACCGTGGGGACTTCTTGGATGACAAGTTGGGCTATGCGGTCGCCTTTGTTGATTTGGATGTTGTTGGAGGGATCCAGGTTGATGAGGATAACCTTGAGTTCTCCTCGGTAGTGGGCGTCGATAAGGCCCGGCGTATTGACTATAGACAGGCCCTGCTTGATGGCCAAGCCGCTGCGGGGCTGGACGAAGCCGGCGTAGCCATCGGGCAGGGCGATGGCCAGCCCAGTAGAGACCAGACGGCGTTCGAAGGGCTTCAGGACGCAGTCCTCGTTGGAGCGCAGATCCAAGCCGGCATCGGTGGGATGGGCGTATTTGGGAAGCTCGACGGTGGGGTCGAGACGCTTTATATTGACGGTAATGTTGGGCATGGAATCACCTTAGCTTGTCGAGCTCTTGCAGAAACTCATCGACGTCTTTGAAATCGCGGTAGACCGAGGCAAAGCGGATGTACGCCACCTTGTCGATCTTGGCCAAGCGTTTGAGCACCATGTCACCCAACTCATGCGACGTGACGGCCGTCAGCGTGCGAGAGCGCAGCTCGACCTCGATGTCGTCGATAATCTCATTGAGCTTCTTAGTGTCGATATCACGCTTGATGGTGGCGCGCATCAAGCCGACGAGCAGCTTATTGCGATCGAACCGCTGCTTAGTTCCGTCCGACTTAATGACCTCAATTGGGTCTTCGCATCGCTCGAACGTTGTAAAGCGGTAGTTACACGAGCAACATTCGCGACGGCGCTTAATGGTGTTATTTGACTCCTGCATACGGGAATCAACGACGCGGGTATGTGCCTTGCCGCATTTGGGACAGCGCATGGTACCTCCTCTTAAACGATAACAAGGGTACCATGCGCAGCGCGATAATGATTACGAACGAGCAGGAACCTTAAGATGCGCACCGGCGGCGAGCGAACCATGCTCCAGATGATTGACGTTACGGATCATGTCGGAAGTCTCTTGCGTGGAAAGGCCTTCGATTGGATATTCCTCGGCAAGCGACCAAAGAGAATCGCCAGGCTGAACGCGAATGGTCTCGTAGGTAACGTTGGAAACGGACTCGGCATACGCGGCGTGACGAGCGCTAAAGACCGACGTAGCGAGGACAAAAAAGAGCGTGAGCGCAACGGCGACGGCAACAATCGTCGAGACCTTAAGGGCAGCGGGAGTCGGCGCGGCAACAGCATACTGAGTGCGAGCAGACTTTACGGGCAAAGGCTGATAACCGGAACGACCACCCTTGACAACAGTAAAAGCGGGCGCGGCAGGCGCCTCGAGCTTAAGGGCGAGGTTTCCCTGGACCATATTCGTTGCGTTCATCATGTTCTCCTCTCGCGTGTTTTGCTGAGAACAGTTTTATCAAGCCACGCGGACAAAAATGTCTAGCGCGAGAACGAATGTTCGGTTATTATTATCTTCGAACAGTTGTTCCTGTCAAGCAAAATTCGAACATTTGTTTGACATGGGTAGAGAGGATGCCCTGATGGCTCGCAAAATTACCAAGCGTCAGCAGCAAATTTACGACTTCATCAAGGAATATCAGCAGGAGAAGGGTTATCCGCCCAGCGTGCGCGAGATGGCTTCTGCCGTGGGCCTATCCTCTCCCAGCACCGTGCACGCCCATCTCTCTGCCCTGGAGGCGCGCGGGCTACTCAAGCGCGATGCCACCAAACCGCGTGCCCTGGAACTCTTTAACGAGGACGGTTCCTCTGTCTCAATTTCTAAATCTGACGAGCCCACCGCACCTCGCGGAACGGTCTCGCTACCGCTCGTTGGTCGCGTCGCGGCTGGGATTCCCATTCTGGCCGAGCAGAATATCGAAGACACTTTTACTATCCCGACCGAAATCGCCACCGATCAGGGTTCCTTTATCCTTGAGGTGCATGGGAGCTCAATGATCAATGTCGGCATCTTCAATGGCGATTACATCATCGTCCGTGAACAAAAGAGTGCCATGAACGGCGAAATTGTCGTGGCCATGATTGATGGTTCAGCGACCGTCAAGACGTTCTACAAGGAGCAGGGACGCGTACGCCTGCAGCCCGAGAATGACACCATGGAGCCTATCTATGCAACGAATCCCGTTATCTTGGGCAAAGTCGTCGGCTTGATGCGCCGGTTCTCGTAATGCAAAAACGCATCACCATCTTTGACACCGTCCGCGGGTTTACGATGATTTCAATGGCAGGTTTTCACGCTTGCTACGATCTCGCCTACCTGTACGGTTGGGATATGCCCTGGTTTACACAGACCGTCTTTCAAGACATCTGGCGTGCCAGCATCAGCTGGGTATTCTTGTTTATCGCGGGTTGGATGTGCACGCTCTCACGCAACAATATCAAACGTGCCGCCAAATACGCCTTAGCAGCACTCGTCGTCTGGTTGGCAACAACACTTGTCTCAGTAGACGATTCGGTTAATTTTGGCATCATCTACTGCATGGCCGCATGTACCGGCATCGTGGCGTTGACCGATCCCGTCCTTAAGAAGATATCGGCGAGATGGGGCATGTCCCTATGCCTTGTGTTGTTCGCCCTCACCTGGAGTATCCCCAAAACGATCTATCCTGTCCCCTACCTGGCGTGGCTGGGATTTCCGAGCCCTGGGTTTGTTTCAGGTGATTACTACCCCATCATCCCGTTTTTCTTTATGTATCTTACAGGATACTTCGCCGCACACATAGCGCAGGGAATCGATAAGACCATCCCAAGCTGGGCCTACGCCAATCCCGTCCCGGCGCTCGCCAGCCTTGGACGTCATGCACTCCCCTTTTATCTGCTGCATCAGCCCATTATTCTGGGCTTTTTGGAGCTCGTCTACTCGGTGCGATAACGCTTGAGCCGCGGCGCGATACGAGCCGGCAGCTTCGCAACAATACGAACGCCGCCCTCAAGATATTCCTCGTGCAAAAGGGTTCCCTGTTCATGCACCAGCGTGATGAGGGCGCCCTCGCGATACGGGATATCAGCGGAGAGCAACACATCGGTGGCAGCCGCCTCACGAGCAATACGGTCGACGAGATCGTCGAGTCCCTCGCCCGTCTGGGCCGAGAACAGCACGGCCTCGGGATAGCGACGACGGAAACTCAATCGATCAACGCTATCGAGAAGATCGATTTTATTGAACACCGTAAGCGTCAAACGCTCGCCGGCACCGATCTCGTCAAGAACGCGATCGACTGCCTCGAGCTGGCGCTCGTAGTCCTCGTCAGAGGCATCCACAACTTTAAGGATCAGATCGGCACCAAGAACCTCAGACAGCGTGGACTTAAAGGCATCAACGAGACCATGCGGTAGCTTTTGAATAAAGCCAACGGTATCGGTAATCGTCATGCCGCGACCGCCGGGCAGGCGATACGAACGCGTCGTCGGGTCGAGCGTAGCAAACAGCTTGTCCTGCGAAAGTACCGTAGAGCCGGTCAGGCGATTGAGCAACGTCGATTTACCGGCATTGGTATAACCGGCTAACGCGACGCGAAACGCCGGTGACTCAATGCGGCTCTTGGACTGGACATCGCGACGCTGTTCAACCTGCTTGAGCTCACGACGAAGCGCGGCAATCTTATTACGAATGAGGCGACGGTCGACCTCGAGCTGACTTTCGCCCTGACCAAAGCGTGAGCCGATGCCGCCGCGCGTCTGTTCCTTGGCGAGATGGCTCCACATGCCACGCAGACGAGGCAACAGATATTGAAGCTGTGCCAGCTGTACCTGTAGGCGTCCCTCACGCGTCTGAGCATGCAGGCCAAAGATATCCAAGATCAGTGCCGTACGATCGATAATCTTTACCGGCTCGCCCACGGCTTTCTCCAAATAGGATTGCTGCGAGGGCGTCAGGTCGTCGTCAAAAATAACGACATCGGCATCCATGCGATGCACCAGGCCGCACAGCTCTTCAACCTTACCGGAACCGATAAACGATTTTGGGTACGGCTTTACCAAACGCTGTGACAAGCGTGCCACGCACTGGGCACCAGCCGTGTGGGTAAGACGCTCCAGCTCATCAAGCGAGCGATCGAGCGGCCATGCATTGTCGCGCCACTCAACACCAACTAATATGGCACGCTCGGGCTCGGGTGCCGTGGGAACAAGGGGGAAACGGGCCATTAGGCAGCCTCAATACGATGCAGGATGTCCTCAACGACCTCATCGATCGTAAACTCGTCCATATCGAACCACACGATGCGGTCATCGCGTTTAAACCACGAAATCTGACGTTTGGCATAGCGACGCGAACGCATCTTGATGAGTTCGCGAGCCTCATCCATAGAAATCACGCCATTGAAAGCATCGATGATCTCTTTATAGCCAATTGCCTGCATCGAAGTCAGGGCATCTCCCAGCCCCTGATCCATAAGACCGCGAACCTCATCAACAAGACCCTGCTCAAACATCAGATCGACGCGCAGATTAATGCGCTTGTAGAGCACCTCGCGATTACGTGTCAGACCAAACCATAGAGCATGATAATGCTCGCGCGGAACACTAAACTGTCTTTTTTGCTGTGCATAGGAGATACCATCATCATGCATCTCGAGCGCACGAATCACACGGCGCACGTTATGGGGATGAATAACAGCAGCCGATTCTGGGTCGCGCTCGGCAAGCAGCGCGTGCAGCGCTTCCTCGCCTATGCGCTCGGCAAGATCCTGATACCCCGCGCGACGATCGTCCTCAAGCTCGCCCGAGGGAAAGTCCATCTCATCGAGAGCGGCCTTGAGATACAGCCCCGTACCTCCGCAAAAAACCGGCAGGCAACCCGAACCAAGGAGACGTTCAACATGCGCGCGAGCGTCAGCCTGATAAAGCGCAGCAGAATATGCCACACCCGGCTCTACAATGTCGACGAGACGCAGCGGCGCCGTACACTCATCGGGCGCCATCTTTGCGGTACCGATGTCCATGCCGCGATAGATTTGCATCGCATCGCACGACAGCACTTCGGACGAAAGACGAGCGGCCAAACGGTCGGCAACATCACTCTTACCAACCGCCGTCGGACCGACGATCGCAACGGCGGAAAGACCTGCCTCGGAAGAAACCATTAGCGCGGCTCGCCCACAACGGAACCGGACAAATACCAGGTCTTGGCAACATCAACGTCAACATCAACGATCTTGCCAACAAGCTGATCGATGCTGTAACCCTCGGGGATAGGCGCATGCACGGTCTGATTCTTGGGACTCTTGCCAAGCAGGACCGTGTCGTTCTTTTTACTCGTTCCCTCAATGAGCGCCGGCACCACAGTATGAAGCTCACCCTGGTTATACTCGTGTGCCGTGGTCTCGATAACCTTAACCAGGCGGTTGAAACGCTCGAGAATAACCTCATGCGGCGTAGGATCGTCAATCTCTGCGGCCGGGGTACCGGCGCGCTTGGAATAGATGAAGGTATAGGCCTGGGCATAGCGGACCGTCTCGGCAAGCGAGAGCGTCTGCTCAAAGTCTTCTTCAGTCTCGCCTGGGAAGCCAACGATAATGTCGGTCGAGAGCGCGATATCGGGCATACGGTTGCGAATGCGATCGACCAGGCCCAAATAGTCCTCACGTGTATAACGGCGATTCATCTCTTTGAGGATCCGCGTCGAACCTGACTGGACGGCCAAGTGCAGCTGCGGCATAACGGCAGGCGTCTCGGCCATGGCGTCGATGGTCTCGGGCAACAGGTCCTTGGGATGCGAAGACGTAAAGAAGATGCGCTCCACACCCGTATCGCCCACGGCACGCAGCAGATCGGCAAAACGCGGCTTGCCAAACAGATCGCGACCATATGAGTTAACGTTTTGGCCCAGCAGCGTAATCTCACGCACGCCCTGGCGCACCAAACCGGTCACCTCGTCGACAATCTCCTCGAAGGGGCGGCTCTTTTCGCGACCGCGCACGTACGGCACGATGCAATAGGTGCAGAAATTATTGCAGCCCGTCATGATGGGCACCCAAGCGTGATACTGGGTCTCTCGATGCCACGGCATGCTCATGGCATCCGTATCCTCATGCTCATTGGTGCGGATATGACGCTTGCCGTCAAGGAACGCCTCGGCAATGAGCTCGGCCACATGTGCGATAGAATGCGTGCCAAAGATGACATTGACGTTATCGACGTTGGTGAGCAGTCCCTCGCCATCACGCTGCGCGATGCAGCCGCCCACGGCAACCACACGCTTGCCCGAAGGCGAAGGCGGCAGGCTTTTGCAGGAATTGCACTGACCGTACAGGCGAGTATCGGCGGCCTCGCGCACGCAGCATGTCATGAAGACAACGATATCGGCATGCTCAAGATCGAGCGCCATGAGGCAACCATACGAATCGAGCAGACCGCTCACGCGCTCAGAGTCGTGCTGATTCATCTGGCAGCCAAAGGTGCGGATAAAGTAGGTTTTACCGGCAAGAATATCGCGTACGGAACGCTGATCCATGTGCATAAGTCCTAACGTTGGGGAGCGAAACGAGGCTAGCAGAAGCTATGCCACAGGCTTAACATCATCCATGACGACGTTATCCATAGCAGCTCGATTGATCTGGTGAACGTAGATAGAAAGGCGGATGGCCGTGCGCGACTCCCCGTTAATGAGAATGTCGGAGAACACGGGCGCGCAGGAAATATCAAAACCGGTTGGGATCAAAAAACCGCGCGCGATGGCAACGGCCTTAATGGCCTGGTTGACAGCACCGGCGCCGACACACTGGATGTTGACGGGTACACCATCCTTGACCATGCCGGCGATGGCGCCGGCAACGGACGCGGGCGATGATTTGCTTGATACCTTCAGGCAATCCATGAAGAAACTCCTGCGTTTAAAAGTACGTTTTAACTGCAATAACTGTATCGTACCGAGTGGACTCGGTAAAGGCACTATTCCTCTTTGGCAAGATCGAAGGTCACAGTGATTCGATCACGCGAAACGCGAATCTTTGGGTCGCCGCAAAGGTTGAGATAGTACCGGGCGGCAAGATCATTAAAGTCACGCTCCACAGCACGCGAAAACTGTGCCATGTCATCCTTGGCAATACGTAGCCCGCGACGATCCTTCGCGAGATCGACAGGAGCCGGCGCATGCGAGGAAGAATCACGCTCGCGCAGCAGACGCGCGGTCACACCGCGAACGGGCTTAATCTGCCCTGCCAAAATGCGATGTGCCGTGCGCTCGGACATCTCAAGACCCAAACCCGAGCAGATACGGATAAAGTCCTCGGCATCGGAGGCAAGGCCTAAACGATCGACAACCGGAAGCTCGCTCTCGTCATCAATGAACAGGAGACGCGACGTATCGAGCCGACTTGACGCCTGAGCATAAAGGGTCGCGGCAATCTCAGACGGAGAACCAAGATAGACATCGCAACCACGCAACTCCTCGAGCGCAAACTCACAAGCAGCGCGAATAATATTATGCGGACCGCGAGCACAGACATAACGCCCATCCTCATCCTTGACGGCCTGGGGCCAGCTGGACTGATCGGCACGCTCACTGAGGCGGTCGGCCGCAACGCTCACCTTAAAGGCCGAGCCAAGGTCGACACCAGACGTGACCACACGGGCCTCGTCGGTGTTCTGCTTGATCGAAAACAATGCCATGCCACGACCGTGAACGCCCCAACGGTCCATCTTCATGCTCTCGAGCTTGGAGGTAACGCGGGCATCGAAGATTCGCTCTTGCATATCCTGCGGAACGCCCGAACCGTTATCCAGAAAGACAAGCGTGCGGACGCCATCTTCCTTGGTCGTAGCGAGATAGACTTTGTCGGCGCCAGCATCGCGAGCATTACGGAGCATTTCGATGACGATATCCTCGACATGCTGAATGTCGTGCTTTGCCTGGCGCCGCTCGGCCTCCGAAACGCGGAGGCGGACATACCCCTCGCCAAGGTTCTCCTCGACGCGAAGGTTGCCCTCCCCCGACATCGACGCGATAAATGAGATGAGCTCGTTCGCGTCGCTCATGTTATTTAGCGATATCGACAGCGCGGCTCTCGCGAATCACGACGACGCGCACCTGACCGGGATACTCCATCTCTTCCTCGATCTGATGGGCGATATCGTGAGCCAGGACCGTGGACTGGGCATCGGAGATCTTGTCCGGCTGAACCATGACGTGGACCTCGCGACCGGCCTGCATGGCATAGGTACGCTCGACGCCGTCATGGGAGTTGGCGATCTCCTCGAGCTTCTCAAGACGCTTGATGTAGTTCTCGGCAGACTCGCGACGGGCACCGGGGCGAGAGGCAGAGACAGCATCGGCGGCCTGTACCAGGACATCGAGCACCGTGTTGGGATCGACATCGGCATGGTGAGCCTCGATAGCGTGGACGATAACGGGCTTCTCACCATAACGGCGGGCAAGCTCGGCGCCGATGACGGCATGCGGGCCCTCGACGTCGTGGTCGATTGCCTTGCCCAGGTCGTGCAGCAGGCCGGCGCGCTTGGCGGTCACAACGTCCAGGCCAAGCTCGGAAGCCATCACGCCGCACAGGTCAGAGACTTCGAGGGAGTGCTGAAGCACGTTCTGACCAAACGAGGTACGGTAGCGCAGGGCACCAAGGGTCTTGACGATCTCGGGGTGCAGGTCGTGGATGCCGGTATCGAAGGCAGCCTGCTCGCCAGCCTCGCGCACGCGCTGCTGAACCAGGTCGGCAGCCTTGTGATACATCTCCTCGATGCGGGCGGGGTGAATGCGGCCGTCGGCGATGAGGTTCTCGAGGGCAACACGGGCGGTCTCACGACGGACCGGGTCGAAGCTCGAAAGAACGACGGTCTCAGGCGTGTCGTCGATCACGAGGTTGACGCCGGAAACCTGCTCGAAGGTCCGGATGTTGCGACCCTCGCGACCGATGATACGGCCCTTGAGGTCATCAGAGGGAATGTGCACGGAGGTAACGGTGACCTCGGCTGTGTGGTCGGCAGCGCAGCGCTGAATCGCCAGGGACAGAATCTCCTGGGCGGTCTTGTGGCACTCGGCGCGAACCTGCTGCTCGGACTCGCGAATGATCGTGGCAGCCTCGTGGGTGACCTCGCCGCGAACCTTATCGAGGAGCTCCTTGTGGGCGTCCTCACGGGTCAGGTCGGCGATACGCTCGAGCTCGGAGGTCTGCTTGGCGCAGAGCTCCTCAAGCTCGCGGGAGCGCTTCTCGACCTGACCGGCCTGGCTGGACAGCTGGTGCTCACGCTTGTCGAGAGCGTCGTTTCGGCGATCAAGGGACTCCTCGCGCTGCATCACACGGTTCTCGAGCGTACGAATCTCGCTCTTACGCTGCTTGTCCTCGGCCTCGGCGGCCTGCTTGTTCTTAAAGATCTCCTCTTTAGCCTCGAGCAGAGCCTCTTTTTTGAGGGTCTCGGCCTGACGCTTAGCATCACCGATCAGGGATTCAGCCTGTGCGTGTGCCGACTGAATCTTTTCGTCGGCCTCGTGAAGACTACCCTGCTTGGCGGTGCGCATGTATGCAATGGCGGCGATGGCACCCAAAACGATGCCAACGAACGCTGCGATGATAGGCATGCTCACTCCTTTTTATGGATTCGTTACACAACAAAGCGAACCGTCCTTACGAACGGCTCGCGACATTTGAGTAATATGGGCGCAGCTTATGCGGGTCGGATACAGATAAACATATAAACAAACTCATCACAGATGAGCACATATCACAAAGCAAATGACAGTGTTTATCGTACGTTGAACCACAACAACTGTCAAATAAATGGCCCCGGCACGGCGGCTAAAACGCGGTGAACGGCAGGGCCACAAAACGCATACGCCTAAACCGCACATTCCTCGCGTTCGGCATCGAGACGTGCCTTAACGGCATCGGCGGCGATGTGATACGAGAAGCCCTTGCCCATCAAAAACCGAACCAGTTTTTCAAATCCGCGTGTCTCTGGAACACGCCGCTTGGCGAGCAGAGCTGACGCACGCGCCAAATCGTCTTCGACGGCAAAATAATCCTCGGGATAACCGGGAATGTCATCGAGCACAACATGACGGCGCTTGAGCTCTGTCTCGATTTTTCGCTGTCCCCAACCGCGCCGCTTGCGCTCCTCGATAAAGTACGAGCAAAAGCGGCTCTCGTCTAAAAAGCGATACTCGGTGGCGCGCTCGACGGCGAAATCAATCGCAGACTGGTGAAAGCCGTAGCGAGCCAGCTTGTCACGGACCTCACCCGTCGCATGGTCGCGGCGCGATAGCATCTCGGTCACCATGGTAAGTGCACATTTACGCTCGATGAGCTGCACCGCCTCACGAAAGATGTCCCAATCACAGGGAAGATCGGGGCGGTTTTTGACATACAGCCGCGCGACCCGCACGGGAATCCAAATGGACCGCTCAAAACCGCCCTCAAGCTCACAATCGATATGTGCGCAAGGCTTTTTGGACGCATACCCGCTCGAGAACGAGGAGGCCGCCTTCTTATCGGGAAAGACGACCGTGGCCTCGGTCACCGTATACGACATGAGCGTAACCGCTACTCGTCGTCATCATCGAGCATGGCGGAACCATCGATGGCGTAAAGCTCGTCAAACTCCTCAGGCGCAGGCTGATCGGTCAGCTCGACCTCGGACGGAGCATCGTCATCAAACTCAAGCCCGCAGGCAAGGCGGACCTTATGCTCAATCTCGTCGGCGCAATCGGGGTGTTCGCGCAGGAACGCCTTGGCGGCCTCGCGACCGTTGCCGAGCTTGTCCTCGCCATAGGCAAACCAGGAGCCCATCTTCTTGCAGATGCCGCACTCGACAGCCATATCCAGAATCGAGCCCTCCTTAGAGATGCCCGTACCGTACATGATGTCGAACTCAGCAGAACGGAACGGAGCCGCCACCTTGTTCTTAACGACCTTGGCGCGCACGCGGTTACCGATAACCTCATCCTTAAGCTTAATGCTGTCGATGCGGCGAATGTCGATACGCACCGAAGAGAAGAACTTAAGGGCGCGGCCGCCCGTCGTGGTCTCGGGGTTTCCGAACATGACGCCGATCTTCTCACGCAGCTGGTTAATGAAGATGCACGTCGTATTGGACTTGGACAGCGAGCCGGCGAGCTTGCGGAGCGCCTGGCTCATCAGGCGAGCCTGAAGACCGACCGTAGTGTCGCCGATTTCTCCCTCGATCTCGGCACGCGGGGTCAGCGCGGCGACGGAGTCGACGACGATGGCATCGATGGCGCCGGAACGCACGAGCATGTCAACAATCTCGAGCGCCTGCTCGCCCGTATCGGGCTGGGAAATGAGCACCTCGTCGATATCCACGCCGATGCGCGCGGCATACGTGGGATCGAGCGCGTGCTCGGCATCGATAAATGCCACAACGCCGCCCATAGCCTGGGCCTCGGCCAAGATCTCGAGCGAAAGCGTCGTCTTACCGGAGGACTCAGGACCGTAAATCTCGACGATACGGCCGCGCGGCACGCCGCCGATACCCAGCGCGGCATCGAGGGCCAGGGCGCCCGTGGGAATGGCCTCGACCTCGAGCTCGGGACCACCGTCGCCGTACCTCATGATGGAACCCTGGCCGAATTTCTTCTCGATCTCGGCCTTGGTGGTGGCGATCATCTCATCGCGCTCTTTACCCGTCGTGCGAGCATGAACGGTACGTACGGGACCTGAATTCTTGGCCATGAATAGCCCTCCTCTTAACAACCTGCATCGATAATAAACGAACGGCTGTTCGTGGTCAACCGTTCAGGCCAATCATATGCAGGCGGTCTTTCCAAAACCCAACCAAACGCCGACCGAACACTGACCAAATGCTTGACCACAAAGGACCAAATATGAACAAGGCAGGCAAAAATACATCTACAACCAGCACAAACGCCAAATGAGCCTAAGGTCCCTATCTCCACAATTAAGGGGCTCGGAGGCCCCTTAAAACACGTCTATTCCATAGAGTTGAGCACAAGGGCAATGCGACCCAATGCCTCCGTGACCGCATGGGCACGAACACACGAACGGTCACCCTCATAGCGGCAGCGCACAGAGTCCACGACCGGCACGCCCCCATCGGCGAAACGATGCGCCCAGCCAATATAGAAAGTGCCCGCCGGATCGTCCTCAGTGCCACCGCCGGGGCCGGCATAACCCGTTGCGCTCACTGCAATATCGCTCTGGTACAGCTCCAGCGAACCCACCGCCATCTCGCGCGCGGTCTGATGCGACACCGCGGTATAGCGGTCGAGCGTCTCCTGCTCAACACCAAGAACACGATGCTTAATCTCATCGCAATAGGTCACCGCACCGCCACGCAGCACAGGCGAGGCGCCCGGGATATCGGCAATCGTCGAGGCGATCATACCCGCCGTCAGCGACTCAGCCGTCGAAACCGTCACGCCCCGAGCGCTCGCGCGCTCGACAATATCGCGCGCCAGCTCCTCGTTATGTGCGGAAATCTGCTCA
The DNA here is from genome assembly GCA_036718335.1 of Coriobacteriaceae bacterium. Lineage (GTDB taxonomy): Bacteria > Actinomycetota > Coriobacteriia > Coriobacteriales > Coriobacteriaceae > Collinsella. Next base: position 8,807 of record DAIMBN010000016.1, on the reverse strand, counting down.
AAAGAGTCCGTCATACCCACCAGGACCTAGACCGAAAAGACGATCTTGCGGCAGTTCCAGAAGTACTGAGCGCCCGAGATAACGGTCAAGACAACGGCCACGGCGTACAGGAAGCGTGACACCGAGTAGATACCGAGCGTCAGCGCCACCGGGCCAAGGTGCAAGCCGGCCATCGCAAAGACGCACAGATAGCCGCAGATGGAGACCATCGTGGTCGCCGTCTTATACTTGCCGAGCTTATCGGCGGCAACGACCACACCGGCCGCACTCGCGACCATGCGCAGGGCGCTCACCAGCAGCTCGCGGAACAGGATGATGAACACCGACCACACAGTAACGGCACCAAAGTCCAAGAACAGCAGCAGGGCCGAGAACACGAGCAACTTATCGGCGATGGGATCCAGGAACTTACCGAAGTCGGTGATCTCGTTGCGCGAACGAGCCAGGTAGCCGTCGACCTTATCGGTGCACGACAGGATGACGTACAGAATAAAGGCGGCGGCGGCGAGCGGGCCGTCGAAGATGCTCCAATCCGTACCGGCAACGCTTGTGTGAGACAGCGCCGACACAATCATGAACACCGGAATAAAGACGATACGCACGCACGTCACGATGTTGGCGGGCGTCCAGACACTCGTCAGTTCCTTATTGCTCTCGTTAGCCACGACGCTCTCCTACTCCACAACATGACCGATAAGCTCATAGCAGAAGCTATCGGTAAACTCGACCGTCAGAATATCGCCCACAGATGCCTCGCTGGCATCCAGATGCACCGCGCCATCGGAATCGGGTGCCTGGAACCAGGCATGTCCGATGAGCTCGGCACCGTCCTCGGTCTCTTCGATACCGTCGACGATTACCTGGGAGCGCTCGCCCACATGTGCGGCGGTGGCGGCAAAACCGAGCGACTCGGCCAGGTCCATGGCCTCCTGAGCGCGCTCGAGCTTGACCTCTTCGTCGACCTGGCCCTCCATCTTAGCGGCCAGGCTGCCCTCCTCCTGCGAGTAGGCAAAGACACTCGTGTAGTCAAAGCCGACGGTGTCCATAAAGTCGATAAGATCGCGGAACTCGTCGTCGGTCTCGGTCGGGAAGCCGACCATGGCCGTAGAACGAATCACGATGCCGGGGATGCGCTCGCGAAGGTCGCGGAACAGATCCTCGAGCTCCTGGCGCGAACCGGAGCGACGCATGGCCTTGAGAATGCGCGCGTCGCAGTGCTGCACGGGGATATCGATATAGGGCAGCACCTCGGGCGTATCGCGAATCGTCTCGATGAGTTCGTCAGTCATGCCCTCGGGCTGCAGATAGAGCACGCGGACCCAGACGTTGTGCGGGCGCACGGCCTCGGCGACGGCACGCAGCAGCTGCGCCAGATTGCGCGGCGAGCCATCGGCGACGTCCTCGTCGGCAAAGTCGGTACCCCAGATGCCCGTGTCCTGGCCGATCAACACGATCTCGCGCACACCGCCGGCAACCAGGTCGCGCACCTCGGAGATGATGCTCTCGGCATTGCGCGAATGATAGCGGCCGCGGATGTAGGGAATCATGCAGAAGCTGCAGAAGCGGTTGCAGCCATCGGAAATCTTGACGTAGGCGACAGCACCCTCGACGGTACGCTTGACCTGTGGGATATAGGCTGCAATCTCGCGCTCGACACCCAGCACGCCATCGATGACCGACACGATGCCGTCTTCCTCGTCGGCCTTCACAAAGGCAGCGACCTCGGGCAGCTCGTCAGGCAGGTCATCGCCATAGCGCGACGGCACGCAACCGCACATGACGATGGGGCAAGAACGAACGCCGTCCTGAACCTCGTTGGCGAGCTCGAGCGTGGTCTCGATGCTCTCGGACGTTGCGGAGGCGAGGAACGAGCAAGTATTGACGATGGCGATATCGGCACCCTGCGGGTCGAATGCCTCCTCGTAGCCCGCGGCGGTCAAAAGAGAACGCATGCGGTCGGTGTCAACCTCGTTCTTAGCGCACCCGAGGGTGATGTAGAGCACGGAGCCCAACGGTGTATCCATGTTGGAGAGCAGTCCTTTCGATTGATATTAGCGGTAGTTGGTGAACTGCAGCGGCTGGCCGTAGTCCTGGTCGCGCAGGAACTGGATCACGGTCTGCAACGCGTCCTTCGAAGCAGAGGAAACACGCAGCTTGTCGGCCTCGATGGTCACCTTGACCTTGAGCTTTTGATCCTTGATGTCCTTGTTGATCTTCTTGGCGGTCGCCTGGTCGATGCCCTCGACGATATGGCCGAGCACGCGCACGGTGCCGCCCGATGCCGCCTGCGGAGCATCCCACGAGACAGCCTTGAGGTCGATGTCGCGCTTGATGAGCTTGGAGCTCAGCACGTCGACAATCTGTTTGGAGACAAAGTCGGCCGGGGCGTTGATCGTAAAGAGCTTGTCGCCCTTCGAAAGCTCGATCGTGGCGCCGGAATCCTTAAGGTCATAGCGCTGGGAAATCTCGCGCGTGGTCTGCTGGAAGGCGTTGTCGACCTCTTGCTTGTTGACCTCGGACACGACGTCGAAGCTGGAATCTTTAGCCATGATGTTTCCTTTCGCGTACGAGCGGCCTAGTAGCTATCGTACGAATTGTCGGTAGAATCGGTGGGTGTCTGACCGTCAGTTGCGGTATCGGCGCCATCCGTGGACTGGGCATCGGTACCGTCGGTGGTATCGGTACCATCGGTGGTGTCGGTACCATCAGAACTTTCACCATTCTCGGAATCAGACGTCTCCTTCTTGGGAACGGTGATCGTCACACGCGCCACGCCCGAGGTCTTGGTATCGTAACGAACCTTTTCACCGTTCTTGGTAACGGTGACATCGGAAGGCTTGGACGTGGTGATCTCGATCGAAGACTCGGGCGTGTACTCCTGCTCAAAGGGGCCAGTCGCCTGGGCGCCATAGACCGACTTGCCGTCAACCTTGACCTCAATCCACGCGGTCTTTCCCTTGGCAACGGAGACTTTGACCTTCGTGACCTCGTTCTCTTCCTTCTTGGCCGTCGTCTTGGTGGCGTCCGAATCAGTCGACTCATCCGTCGCCTCATCGGTGTCTTCATCCTCGTCGACCGTTTCGGACTTCTTAGAAGACTTCTTGGTCGTCGTCTTGGTAGCAGCGGGCGTCTCGGGCGTGGTCTCGGGCGTCGAAGATGCGCAGCCGCGCAGAAGCACCACGATGAGCACAATCAGCAGCAACACCACGGCACCGATGCCGGCGTAGACGATACGCGGATCGAGCCCGTTGTTTTGAGGAGTACGGGATCCGCCGCGTCCACGACCGGAACTGTTGCGGCCGCCTCCCCGAGGCATACGACCGCGATTGCTATCGGAACGGCCGCGATAGCCGCCCTGGCCCTGAAGGCTGCGCTGACCCGAGCGGGGCGCAAGCTCACCGCGGCCTTGATAGCCACGCTGGCCCGAACGCGAAGCCGAAGAGCGCTGGCTATACGGCTGTGATTGAGAGCGAAGACGCGGCGTCACCTGCGTGGTATCGGTATCCGCATAGCCACCGCGAGAGCGTCCCATAGAGGCACCACGGTAACCGCGATCGGAATAGCCGCCGTCGCCATAGCCGACACGAGGGTCACGCGCCACACCGCGGGCAGCGGGAAGTGCACGGTCCTCGGGCATCGGCGTACTGCGGAACCGGTCACGCTGCGAGCGAATCTCCTCGCCCGAACCCGTCTCGGTAATATAACCGGCCTGCTGAGGACGCTGTCCATAGCGGGTCGAACGACCGCCCTGAACCATCAGGAAGCGCCCGTTATCGACCGAGGAGCGCGAATTGACGTAGCCGGCGGCGTCCTGAAAACGACCGCCCTGCTGGGACGTCTCGCGTTCGTATGCCATCAGGTCGTCAAAGTAGGCATTGACGACCTCGCGCGGATTGAGGCCCAAAAAGCGAGCATAGCTCGAAATCATGCCCTGCGCATAGCCGCGCGGCGGCATCGAGGCAAAGTTACCGGTCTCGAAAAACTCGATGATCTGCGGCCTGATTTTGATGGTGTTGGCGACCCGCTGAATGGAAAGGCCCATTCGGCGACGCTGCTCGAGCAGCATGTCACCAAAGCGTGCAGCCATCAGAATCCTCCAAACTCACGATCTTCACGTGCCATCTCGGCGTCGACAGACTCCAGCGCGGCAAGCCCCTCCTCGTCCAACAGGACCTCGCGCGGCTTGGAACCGTCGGGCGGGCCGACGACACCCTTTTCTTCCAGCATATCCATAATACGCCCGGCACGCGCATAGCCAACCTTCAGACGACGTTGCAGGCCAGATGTGGAGCCAAGTTGCGATTCCACCACAATATGGGCGGCTTCCCAAATGAGCGGATCATCGTCTTGCGGCTCGGCGACTCCGGTGCGGACAATGCCGCTGCCACCCGCCATGGACATAGAAGCGGGCGCCACGGCAGACAGGATCTCCTCGTGGTAGTCGGGCTCGCTCTGCGACTTGACGAACTCGACAATCTCGTTGATTTCATCGTCCGAGACAAAGCAGCCCTGGATACGGCGAGGCTTGCCCCAGTCGACCTTGGAGAACAGCATGTCGCCCAAACCGGTGAGCTTTTCGGCACCCATCTGGTCGATGATGACGCGCGAGTCGATGCCCGTGGCAACGTTAAAGGCGATACGGTTGGTGATGTTGGCCTTAATGAGGCCCGTCACCACGTTGGAGCTCGGGCGCTGCGTGGCAACGATAAGGTGGATACCGGCGGCACGGCCCAGCTGAGCAATACGCACGATCGAGGCCTCGACATCCTTACCGGCGACCATCATCAGGTCCGAGAGCTCGTCAATGATGATGACCAAGTAGGGCATCTTTTGCGGCGGGTTGTCGTAATGCTCAAACTCGCCGGCGGCCTGCTTTTCGTTATAGGTCGAAATCTTACGAACGTTAAGGCGCTCGAAGACCTTCAGGCGACGCTCCATCTCGGACACGGCCCATTGCAGAGCGCTCGCGGCCTGCTTGGGCTCGGTCACTACAGGCACGTAAAGATGCGGCAGACCGTTATAGCCCGCAAGCTCGACGCGCTTGGGGTCGACCATGATCAGGCGAACGTCCTCGGGAAGAGCACGCATGAGCAGAGTCGTGATGATGGAATTGATCATCACCGACTTACCGGAACCCGTGGTACCGGCGATCAACAGGTGGGGCATCTTGGCAAGGTCGGCGACGACCGGCGTGCCCTCGGCATCGCGCCCGATTGCGAGCTCGAGCGGACCGCCCTTCACATAGGGCAGCACGTCGCCCAGGTTGACGTTCTGGCGCTTGCGATTGGGGATCTCGATGCCCACGAGCGAGGTGCCGGGGATCGGGGCAAAGATACGCACCGACTGGGCAGCGAGCGAAAGCGCGATATCGTCCTCAAGGCTCGAAATCTTGCTCACGCGCTCGCCCTCGCCAGGTTGCAGCTTAAAGGTCGTCACCGTTGGGCCGGCGATCCAGCCGACCACGCGGGCACTGCGGCCAAACTCAAGCAAGGTGGATTGCAGTGACTCGGCGGTCTGCTCCAGCTCCTTGTCCGAAGACGCGGCGGAAGCCGACTGCGGGTTGGCATGCAGGATTTCGAGCGGCGGAAGCTTGAGGCCGTCCTCTTCTTCGCCCTCGTTATCTGCGGCGCCGCCGTCCGCTCCCCCATCGCTAACCGCAGCCGATTCGACAGCACTCGAGGCAGGCGCATCGGCAACCTTGGGATGCTTCAAGAAGTCGGGAATCTGAGGTGCAGCCGAAAAAGGATTCACGGCAAACGGCGGCTCGGACTCGTCGATCTTATCGGGGTCGTCTTCCATCGAAAGCTGACCGGTTACCTGGTCGCGCTTTGCATGGCAACGCGACAGCAAAGTTGTCTTTGCGGTCTCAATCGGAGCCTCGTCATCCTCGTCATCGCCCTCGGTGAGCTCAATCTCGCTATCGGACCAAGACGGGTCGGGCTCGCTCGTGTTGAGTTTGGGCGCAGCCTTGCCCTTCTTTGCATGGCGGCGCGGCAACAGTGTGGTCTTGGCCCGCTCAGCTTCCACGGCCTCGGACACGTCGACAAACGGGTCATCGTCCTCATCGTCATCGTCCAAAACCGGGTCCACATCGTTGCCCATAACCGTGGTCACGGCAGCATCGGAGCCCTTTTGACGAAGAATGCTCAAGTGCGGACGGGCAACGCCGGGCACCGACAGGGCTTCGTCGTCACCCCACGGGCTCGCGTTGACGTCGGAACGACGGCGCTCGGCAAAATCGGCCGCACGGTCGCGAGCAGAGCGCAGCACGCCGCCCACCGAAAAGCCGATGATGACAAAACCAACGACGGCCAGACCCAACAGGACCACCATCGCGATAGGCTTACCCAGTGCATTCTGCAGCGCACTCGCAATAAACGCACCGATGTAGCCACCCGAGGCGGACAGATTTTGCGGCGTAAACATAAGGTCACACGAGTCGCTCGTACCCGGCACCATCAGCGAAAGAATGGAGACGACGGCGATAAAGACCACGGCTCCGCCCGCGACCGAGCGAATGTTGAGCGGCGAGTCCTCACCTAAAAAGAGCGTGGCGGCAAACAGCAAAATGACGATCGGCAGCACGTAGGCGCCCAGACCAAAGCCCAGGTGGTAGAAACCGGCAACCGCAGCCGTAACGGGTGCTGTTGCCGGAGAAATCACGGCAATGAAGGACGCAATCGCCAAAACGGCGATGACCACGCCGGCAATATCGCGGTTGGCCGAGGGCTCGACCAGGGGCTCAAAATCGTCGAAGTCCGCCTCGTGGCCCTTATTGGCACGCAGATGGGAACCGGCACCCTTAGCAGATGCCGGTTGGTTGTTGGCTTTATTGCCTTTGGCGTTTTGTGCAGATCCGCGCGCCAAACTAAACCTCCATGACGACCGGGATGATCATCGAACGGGTGTGCGTACGGCTCCAAATGAAGTTGGAGAGCGAATCGCGCACGGCCTTACGAATGGCATCGGAACCGCTGCTCGTAAAGCTGAACTTACCCTTCTCGATCGTCTTCATAATGGACGCGGAGGCATCCTCGGAGAACTGGTCGTCGATGGCAAACGAGACGCCGCGGCCCGAGAACTCGATGGCCTCGATCTTCTTGTGCTTGAGCGAGACAATGGCAACAGCGGTAACCATACCGTCGTTGGCGAGCTTCTGGCGATCGCGCAAGACGATGGGGTCGGTATCGCCGATACGCAGGCCGTCGACGTAGACGACGCCGGACTCGACAGGCGTACCGCGCTCGACAATACCGCCGCGCATCTCGAGCGTGTCGCCGTTATCGAGGATAAAGATGTGATCATCCTTGATGCCCATCTTACGAGCAAGCTGGGCATGGGCACGCAGATGCACGGCCTCGCCGTGAACCGGCATAAAGTAGGTGGGCTTGGCCATGGCCATCAGGAGCTTGAGTTCCTCCTGGCTACCGTGACCGGAGACGTGAACGAGAGCGCGGTTCTTATCCCACACGTCGCAGCCGAGCTTGGCTAGGCTGTTGACAACCTGCTGGACGGCCTTCTCGTTGCCGGGAACGGGAGTTGCCGAGAGGATGACGGTATCGCCCTCGTGGATAGAGAGCGTCTTGTGCTCGCCGTTGGCCATGCGGGACAGGGCCGACAGCGGCTCGCCCTGCGAACCGGTGCACATGACGACGATCTTGTCGTCGGGCAGGTTATCGATATCGAAGGCATCGATGATATCGGCATCGTCGATGTTGAGGTAGCCCAGCTCACGCGCCACGCGGGTGTTCGTGAGCATGGAGCGACCGGTCACAACGACCTTACGGCCGCACTTACGAGCGGCATCGCAGATCTGCTGCAGGCGATGAATGTGGCTCGAGAACGACGCGACGAACACGCGACCCGGGGCGTTCTTGATGGCGTGCAGCAGGTTGGGACCAACCTCGGCCTCGGACTTAGTAAAGCCGGGAACCGTGGCGTTGGTGGAGTCGGACAGCAGCAGGTCGATGCCCTGCTTGGCAAAGCGGCTGATAGCGGCATAGTCGGGCGTGACACCATCGATGGGCGTCTGGTCGAGCTTAAAGTCGCCGGTGTGCATAACGGTGCCCTGGTTGGTGCGAATGAACACGCCCAGAGCGCCGGGGATGGAGTGCGTCATCGAGAAGAAGTCGAGCGAGATGCCGCCGAGGTTGACATGGCTGCCGCCCTTGACCTCGCGGAACTTGGGTGCGCGGATGCGGAACTCGGAAAGCTTGCCCTCGATAAAGCCAAGCGTCAGCTTGCTCGAGAAGATGGGCACCTTGTTGTTGAGGTCCTGCAGCAGGTACGGAAGCGAACCGGTGTGGTCCTCGTGGCCGTGGGTGACGACGATACCGCGGAGCTTCTCCTCGTTTTCAAGAACGTAGGTGTAGTCAGGAAGCACCAGGTCGATACCGGGCTGGGAGTCGTCGGGGAACATGAGACCGGCGTCGACGAGCACCATGTCGTCGCCGCACTCGAAGACCGTCATGTTCTTGCCGATGCCGTCAAGGCCGCCGAGCGGAATGATCTTCAAGGGAGATGATTTTTTAGCTGCCATAGGTTAGTGTTGTTTCCTTTCTTCGAAACGGGTCTGGAACAACCGACGGGGCGCTTCTGGCAAACCGACCGCCGGGAACGTACAAACATGCATCATAGAGTCGACGCAGTATCCACAGTATGATACCCATTTGCCCACCAACAGACCACCCATGCATCAAAGCCCCATCTGACTGGTCCATCCCGCCGGTTTCCCGTGGGGCGGGCACTGATGAAGTTTCCTGCTCTACAGTCCTGCTCACGACGGAGGCCACATTAAGTGGCCTCCT
>DAIMBN010000015.1:10442-37321 GCA_036718335.1 Coriobacteriaceae bacterium | reverse complement strand
GGAGAGAGCGCTCCCGCAAACTGCCTCTTGACAACTTATAGGAGCGTCGGTTTTATTGAGGCAAATATGTTGGGTGCTCGGCATTTCCAAAAAAGTCTACTCACTTAGCCGGCGGGCAGCCAAATGATTATTTAATCCCCGTCCCAGAGAAATCAATTAGCGGGCAGAAGGGCAAAAGAAGTCAAAAAACCCTTCCCAAATTAGCTACCACTTGCACCGATTATTCGCCCGGGTTGATGTTCGCGTAGAACTCGGCCCCGTCGTCCAGGCGCAGGATGCCCACGCGGCCGAACTCGGAGCCGGTGGCGGCGGCGCAGTCGATGTCGATGCGATCGGGAACACCAGCAGTGTCCTCGCCGCCCAAGCGCACGATCTGCCCGCGTCCCGATTCCTCATCGAGCCCCGCCAGACCACCGACCTCGCAATAGCGCCCAAGCGATACCGTGGGCGTGTGACCGCTCACCACGACCGGGCCCTTGCCCTCGGCAGAAAGCAGCCCGGTCGACGCATCCCAATAGCCATGACGAATCCACAGCAGGTCATCGGACGACTGCACCGCGAGCATCTGCTGCAGCAGCTCGCGATCGGCACCCACCGCTCCAACGCCATCGGCACAATCGACGCCATGCTCAAGCAAAAACGCCCGCGCCGCCTCGGTCTCAATACCGGCATGTACCAGCAGATACGGGCGCTCCTCGGTCTCGACCACCGCGTAGAGCGGCAGCGCGGCCATCCATCGCACGAGCTCCTCGTATGCCTCAAATTCCATGTCGTTGAGCTGCTCACGCGTCGTCCAGCCACCGTTGATATCCCAGGTCTCGGCATCGAGCGGATCCTGGCCAATGATGGCATCGAGCATGATCTGCTCGTGATTGCCCTTGAGCACGCGGGCGTTGGGCAGCGAGCGCACGAGCTTAATAACGCCGACCGGATCGGGCCCGCGATCGATCATGTCGCCCAGCACGTACAGCGTGTCGTCGGACGTCAACGAGATCTTAGACAGGGCCTCGTCAAGCGCACGCACGTGCCCGTGAGCATCAGATGTCACATAGATCGCCATGGTACGCCTCTCCTTGCATTGCGGCCGAAGCCCGGCGCCGCAACTAAAACTTCAAGTTGAACTTAAACGTTACCCATTGTACTCCGTTGCAATAAAGCTGGAAAGGGTTTCCGAGCAGAGGCAAAGACGGCAGCCGTCTATGACGATATCGCGCACGCCCGCAATCCAACCCCATAAACCCACCATCTCTGGGTACAAATGACCGCAGACAACTGACCGTGCCACGCCAACCACCCAGGAGCGGACACTATCCATGAACCAGATCCTTCTCTTTATCGGCCTCGTCATCATTTTGTGCCTGACCATCAAACCCGTCGGCAAAAAACTCCCCTTCCCCACCCTGCTCATCTTTATCGCGCTGGGCATGCTGTTGGGCGTCAACGGCCCGACGCATATCGACTTTAGCGACTACGCACTCACCGAAACCGTCTGCAGCACGGCGCTGCTGTTCATCATGTTCTACGGCGGCTTTAACACCAATATCGACCGCGCCAAGCCCGTCGCTGCGCCGGCGGTGCTGCTGAGCACGCTCGGCGTCGTCATCACTGCCGGCATCACCGGCATGTTCGCCCACTTCGCGCTGGGGTTCGACTGGATCGGTGGCCTGCTGCTGGGATCGGTCGTGGCATCCACCGACGCGGCGAGCGTCTTTAGCGTACTGCGTGAGCACAGCCTGTCGCTGAGAGGTGGCACCGACTCGCTGCTCGAGGTCGAATCGGGCTCCAACGACCCCGTCGCCTACATGCTCACCGCCGTGCTCGCCACACTCGCGACCGGCGGCGACATCAACATTCCCGCACTGCTGGCCAAGCAGATTATCCTGGGCGCGGGCCTGGGCCTTGCCCTCGGCTGGGCGGCGGGCCGCCTGATTGAACGCGCACATGCAACGGCCGAAGGTGCGCAGACCATCTTTTTGTTCGCCGTGGCCATCGTCGCCTACGCGCTGCCGAGCTACCTGGGCGGCAACGGATTTTTGGCCGTGTACCTGGCCGGCATTGTGCTGGGTGCGAGCGACATCACCGGCAAGGTCGAGATGGCGCACTTCTTCGATACCCTCACCGAGATGGCCGAGATGACGATTTTCTTCTTGCTCGGCCTGCTCGTAACGCCCGCACGCCTGCCGCAGATGCTGCTGCCGGGCCTGGCGCTCATGGCGTTTATGCTCTTTGTGAGCCGCCCCATCGCCGTCGGCGTGCTCCTAGCGCCCTTTAAGACGAACCCTCGCCAGGTTGCGCTCGTAAGCTGGGCGGGTCTACGCGGCGCGGCTTCGGTCGTGTTTAGCCTCTTTACCGTGGTGGCCGGTGTTCCTGGCGGTCACGACCTGTTTGACCTGGTATTTGTGATTGCCGTGTCGAGCATTGTGGTGCAGGGCTCGCTGCTACCGGCGGTGGCGAAAAAGCTCAATATGATCGACGCGGAAGGCGACGTGCGCCGTACGTTTAACGATTACCGCGACGAGGACGGCATGTCGTTTGTCAAGTTCAAGGTGGGCGCGGGCCATCCGTTTTCCGGACGCTCGCTCGCCGATATTGGCAGCGCCACGGACATGCTCGTCGTCCTGGTGCTGCGCGATGGCGCGCACCCGGTGCTGCCCAATGGCGATACCGTGATTGAGGAAGGCGACCTATTGGTGATGGCTGCCCCGACGTTTGAAGAGCGTGCCGAGGTTACGCTGCGCGAGGTCACCGTGACGCCCCACGGTCGCCTGGCCGGCCAGCGCCTGCGCGACGTGCCGCAAGGCAAGCATCCGTTTATTGTGGTGATGCTCAAGCGCGACGGCCAAACGATCATTCCCGATGGCAACACCCTAATATACGCCGGCGACGAAGCCGTCATTGCCACACTGGCGTCGTAGCGGGCAGGAGGTAGCTAATTTGCGGCGAAGAGATCAAGCGCCTAGAGAACCTCATGTCTTCGCTCGCAGATTTGGATTTGCCTGAGGAGTAAGGTCACCTCTCCCCCATGTAACCATCCTGTAAATCATAGCGGCGCACTCGGGTTTTGCTGTGATGCGGTCGCGCCTGACGCTGCACTGTGCTAAAGTATCCCGAACGTTCAAACGACTACGAGGGGGAAATAGAAGATGGCACGTGTGCACAACTTCTCAGCTGGCCCGGCCGCACTGCCCACAAGCGTGCTCGCCGAGATCGCCGACGAGATGATGGACTACCGCGGTTGCGGCATGTCCGTGCTCGAGATGAGCCATCGATCTAGCATGTACCAGCAGATCATCGACGACGCTGAGGCAACCCTGCGCCGTCTGCTGAGCATCCCGGACAACTACCGTGTCCTGTTTTTGCAGGGCGGCGCCACGCTGCAGTTTGCGGGCATCCCCATGAACCTCATGCGCCGCGGCCGCGCCGGCTACGTCGTGACCGGCAACTTTGCCAACAAGGCATACAAAGAAGCCGCCAAGTACGGCGAGGCCGTGTTGCTCGCGAGTTCCGAGGACACCAACTTCGACCGCATTCCCAACATGGCCGACATCAACGCGTGCATTGCCGACGAGGCCGCGGGCGACGGGCTCGACTACGTCTACATCTGCCAGAACAACACCATCTTTGGCACCATGTACCACGAGCTGCCCGCTTGCGGCGACGTGCCGCTGGTCGCCGATGTCTCGAGCTGTTTTCTGTCGCAGCCGCTCGACGTTGAGCGCTACGGCCTCATCTACGCCGGCGCTCAGAAAAACGCCGGCGCCGCGGGTGTGACCGTGGTCATCGTGCGCGACGACCTCATCGCAGATGGCCCCGCTTTTGCGCAGACGCCGCAGTACATGGACCTTAAGACCCAGGCCGCCAAGGGCTCCATGCTCAACACGCCCAACACCTTTGGCATCTACGTGTGCGGCAAGGTGTTCCATTGGGTCGAGGAGACCGGCGGACTTGCCGCCATGGCCGAGCGCAACTGGGCCAAGGCCAACCTGCTCTACGACCTGCTCGAGCACAGCGAGCTGTTCCATGGCACCACGCAGGCCGACAGCCGCTCCATCGCCAATGTCACCTTCCGCACCGGCGACGCCGAACTCGACGCGGCCTTTGTCGCAGGCGCGGCCGAGCACCAGATTCAAAACGTCAAGGGCCATCGTCTGGTAGGCGGCATGCGCGCCAGCGTCTACAACGCCGTAACCATGGAAGACGTGCAGGCACTGGCCTCGTACATGAAGGACTTCGAAACGCAGCGTAGTTTGAGCCCGCGATCTAACTAGCCCGCAACGCGCGGGCCGACCAGCCACTTCAAACCACCTGTTTAAACCAAACCTGCTAAGGAGTTTTTCATGCGCAAGATTAAGACCATCGACGACATCACCAAGGACGGCAAAGTCGAGTTTGGCGAGGGCTACGAATTTGTGAGCACCGCCGAGGAGGCCGACGCCATCCTGATGCGCTCGACCGACCTGCACGGCTACGAGCTGCCCGAGGGCATCCGCGCCATCGCCCGCTGCGGCGCCGGCGTCAACAACATCCCCGTCGAGGAGTACGCCAAGAAGGGCGTCGTCGTCTTTAACTCCCCCGGCGCCAACAGCAACGCCGTCAAGGAGCTCGTCCTGGGCATGCTGGTGCTCTCGAGCCGCGGCGTAGTGCAGTCGATGAACTGGGTGCGCGACAACGCCGACGACCCCGAGATCCAGGTCGATGCCGAGAAAGCCAAGAAGGCCTTTGTGGGCCGCGAGCTCAAGGGCAAGCGCATCGGCGTCATCGGTCTGGGCAACGTGGGCTCCAAGGTCGCCAACGCCTGCGTCGACCTGGGCATGGACGTTTACGGCTACGACCCGTTCATTTCCGTCGAGCACGCGTGGGTGCTGAGCCGCGAGGTGCAGCGCGTGGGCACGCTCGAGGACCTCTGCCGTGGCTGTGACTACCTCACCGTGCACGTGCCCAGCAAGGCCGACACCATCGGCATGATCAGTACCGAGCAGATCAACCTGCTGGCACCCGACGCCGTGCTGATCAACTACGCACGCGAGACCATCATTGACGAGGACGCCGTCGACGCCGCCCTGCGCGCGGGCAAACTCAGCTGGTTTAGCTGCGACTTTGCCACGCCCAAGACCGTCAAGATGCCCAACACGTTTATCACCACGCACTCGGGCGCCGGCACTGGCGAGGCCGAGGCCAACTGCGCCGATATGGCCATCAGCGAGCTCAAGGATTACCTGGAGAACGGCAACATCGCACATAGCGTCAACTACCCCGCCTGCAGCATGGGCAAGGCGCGCGCCGCAAGCCGCATCGCCTGCCTGCACGCCAACGTGCCCAACATGATCGGCCAGATCACGGCCATTCTCGCCAAGGACAACGCCAACGTGCAGCGTATGACCAACGAGTCCGCTGGCGAGAACGCCTACACCATGTTCGACACCGACGAGCACCTGGACAGCAGCACCATCGAGGCGCTCAAGCAGATTCCGTCGATGTATCGCGTGCGCGTGATCAAGTAGCGCCGGCTGATCTGACGGGCAGTTCCCCATGTGGCCTGCCCGTCACTGACATTGAATGCCCACGGGGGCGCCTTTCGCACGAGAGGCGCCCCCGTTTTTGTGAGCGCTCCATTAAATGCACCGAGCCGCTTCTTGGCATACAATCTGTATGTTGACCTAACTATCTGTGAGGTGCCTATGGTTGATACAGATTTTGCTTGGCGGCTTACGCAAGGGCTCGTGCGAATCGACAGTTCCGACCCAGGTGCGTATGAGGGCGAGATTGAACGCTATATCAAAGTGTTGGTTGAGGCTCAATTGGAGCGGTTGAGCCATCCGGTGCTCCATGCCGTGCAGGTTGAGGAACTCGAGGTGCTGACCGGACGCCGCAATCTCATGGTCACCGTGCCCGGTTTGAGCGACGAGCCACGGCTCGTCTACATCTGCCACATGGATACAGTCACCTTGGGCGACGGCTGGGACGCGGACATTACGCCGCTCGGGGCGGTCGTGCGCGACGGCAAGCTCTACGGCCGCGGCGCCTGCGACATGAAGGGCGGTCTGGCCTGTGCCATTGCCGCACTGGTCCATACGCTCGAGCGCGTGGCGGCGGATGGCGCGCTGCCCCGCCGCGGCTTTTCGCTCATCTGCTCGGTCGACGAGGAAGACTTTATGCGAGGCTCCGAGGCAGCCATCGATGCCGACTGGGTCGGTTCGCGCGAATGGGTGCTGGACACCGAGCCCACCGACGGACAGATCCAGGTGGCGCACAAGGGGCGTACGTGGTTCGAGATTGAAATGGCTGGCGTGACGGCGCATGCGAGCCAGCCGTGGAAGGGCGCGGATGCCGTCGCCGCCATGGCCGAGGTCGTGTGTTCGCTCCGTCGCGCGTTTGTGGCGCTGCCCGCGCACGATGAGCTGGGGTCTTCGACCATCACGTTTGGCCAAATCGAGGGCGGATATCGCCCCTATGTCGTGCCCGACCGCGCCAAGGTCTGGGTCGATATGCGCCTGACCCCGCCGACCGATACGGCCGCCGCGACGCGCATGGTAGAGCAGGCCATCGCCGTCGCCGAAGCCGCCGTTCCCGGCTGCCATGGCAGCTACACCGTGACGGGCGACCGCCCCGCCATCGAGCGCGACCCGAACTCTCCCCTTCTAGCAGCGCTCAAGCGTGCCGCCGATGACGTGACGGACGCGGACACGACCGTCGGCTTCTTTACCGGCTACACCGACACTGCCGTCATTGCCGGCAAGACGGGTAACCGTAGCTGCATGAGCTATGGCCCAGGCTCGCTCGCACTCGCCCACAAGCCCAACGAATATGTGCCCCACGCCGATATCGTTCGTTGTCAGCAGGTGCTAATCGCGCTCGCCGATAACGTGCTCTGGGACGCGAGCGGCCAAGTTGGGGCATAATAAGCCGCGAACAAACCGACTCGTGCGTTAGGACCGCCCATGAAAGCACTTCCGTTTCCCTGCATCCGCCCGGCTCAGGACCGCGTGCTCGAGGCGTTGCCCGCAATGGGCAGCATCCTGAGCGGCAACGATGCTCTGCGCGGAGCCATTGCCGATGGCCTGATGCTCAAGGACCCGGGTGCGGCGTATTACGTGTACGAATGCTCGGGCGAGCCGGGACGTGTGACGGGTGTCGTGGCGATCTGCCCGACGAGTGTACTTGCGGGTGGCAAGGGCGATGCCAGCGCTGACGTGGCCGCCGCCGCGCGCGCGATCGCCGAGCTCAAGGTGCAGCCGCGCCCCGTGTCGCTCGCCTACGAGGCCTCGCCCGTCATGGATATCATCCTGGGCGCCGCCAAAGAGGGCGCGTCGCTCTACGCCGTCACCGACCCCGCGGGCATTACGCACCGCGCGTGGGAGGTCAAGCGCGAGGACGCCGTCGGGGCCATCCGCGCTATGCTCGACCAAGCACCGGAGCCGGCACTGGCCGACGACCCCGCCTACGCTGCCGCGCTGACCGGGGCGTCGCAGCTGCTGGCCGATGAGGCCCGTTCCGCCGGAACGTACACCGGCAAGGAGCCGTTCAACTTTACCGTTGCCGTGCTCTTCCCCGCCGCGCAGGTCGCCAGCGGCGCGCCGCGAGTTCCGACGGGTTTGCTCACGCACCAGGTCGCGCGGTTCTAGCAAGACCAGACCGCCCAGCACAAAAATCGGCAGCTCAACAAACAGGAGGCGGAGATGCAGCAGGTGCATGCATCTCCGCCCCTTTTGCGTCGAGAAGTTATGCCGGCGACCCGTGCCGCCGCGCTCGCGTTATCCGCGCTGCGGACCTGCAGTAGCCACAAGCGGTTCAAGCCCCAGCTCGCGCGCGTAATCCTCCTGCGTAAAAATCTCAATCAGCTCAAACGTACCGGCCTCGTCGTCAAACACGAAATGCAGCACCGAGCAGTTGCCCGGCACACGATCGCGTTCGTCGGCCGCCGCGCCCTTCACGTGGTCCATGAACTCCTTGATGGCAGAGCCATGGCTTACCGCGAGCACGCACGTATGGTCCGGACGCTGCATAAGCTCGGTCAACGTCGCCACCATGCGCTCGCGCACCTGCATCTGGCCCTCGCCGCCAAACTGGCGATAGAAGTCGCGCCACGGGCGCTCGGGCATAAGCATCACGCGCTCGGCCTCAAAGTCGCCAAAGAACCACTCGCGCAGACCGTCCAGGCGCTCGTACGCCAAGCCCGGCCACAAGTTGGCGATAGTCTGCTCGGTGCGATGAAGCGTGGAGGTGTAGGCACGATCGGGCTCAATGCCACGCGCACGTATAAACATGCCGGCGCGCGCCGCCTGGTCGCAACCCAACTGCGTAAGCGGCGAGTCACTCCACCCCTGAATGATACGCTTAAGGTTGAATATCGTCTGTCCATGACGGACCAGATACAGATCTTTATTCATAGGGGTCCTTTCGTTCGTTACCAACCCAAGAGCGAAAACGCCCCGTCGCAATAGCCAAAATGAAGCACGGCACCGTTGTCGGGTAGCTCCCCCTCGCCAGTCACATACTCAAGAAACTCCTGGCAGGCTGAGCCGTGGGAAACCGCCAGCACGCAGTCGTGCTGCGGCCTGGCCATGATGCGGGACAGCGCCGCGACCATGCGCGACTGAAGCTGCACTTCCGACTCGCCGCCAAAGGCCACCGGATAATCGCCCCAAGGCTGCGGCGGCATCTCGCGATTTGATGTGCACTCCAGCGAGCCAAAATGCCACTCACGCAGGTCATCGACCAGCTCAATGGAACGGCCCTCGCCAACGATAAGCTCGGCCGTATGCCGCGCCCGGCCCAACGGCGAGGAATACACATGATCAAAGGCCACGCCACGCGCCGCAAACGCCGTACGCGCCGTCAGCGCCTGCTCGCGCCCGCGCGCCGTAAGCGGCGAATCGTGCCAGCCCTGCAAAATGCTCTGCACATTGAGCTCAGTCTGCCCATGCCGCACCAAATACAGATCTGCCACACACCCTCCCCTCGTACCACCACAAAGGGGACAGGAGCCTTTGTGGTGATTTTGCCGCCGGATTGCACCGCAACGACGCACAACTACAGCAGCACGTCGGCAAGCGAACGCTTGGGTACGTGGTGCACCCGCGCCTCGTCGCGCCAATAATTGATGGAGCCGTCGGGGTTGGAATCGATCGCATCGATCACCTGTGTCTCGGCCGGAACGCCAAACGCCATGATCAGCTTGAGCTCATACTTGTCGTTATCGAGCCCCATGGCATCGATCGCGTTGGGCGTAAAGGCCTTGAACATGCAGGCTGCCACCTCGGGCGTGGCGCTGCGGGCGGCGAGCATCATCGTCTGTGCGGCAATGCCCGTGTCGACCTCGGTAATGGGAGCGGCGGGCTTACCCGGAACGGCGCGCTCGGCCAAAATCGCGATGTAGCCGGTCGGGCGCTCGCCCTCGGCAGGACCCGGCCAATCCTTAAGCGCGCCGGCCCATGCAAGCTCATCAAATACACGCGCGCAATCCTCGGCACCGCTTACCACATGAAAACGCAGACGCTGAGCATTGGCGCCGCAGGGAGCCAGGTGCGCCAGTTCCGCCAGCTCGAGCAAAAACTCGCGCGGCACGCGCATGGACTCGTCAAAACGGCGGCATGTACGGGCATGACGGACCAGCGCATCAAACGCTTCCAGACCGAGCTTTTCGCAACCTTGCTTTGCCATCGAATCGACACTCAACGGTGCCTCGGGAACTGCTTCGTTCATAGGGACCCCCCCAATACAAGCCAATTGTCCTTAGGAAAATCTAACCTAAAACGTAGGCAATTACATACAGCGGCATAATGTTCTACAATTGTTGATTAATCCTCACTGGAGCGGGAACAAAAGTAACAATTCGGGAATGTGGGGCGGCAACTCGTCCTTCCCGCCCCATGCATCGGCGCCCTTGGGCGATACTTGTTGCAACACTTTTGGCGTACGCCGCACGGAGAGCAATGAACGCGACGTGCACCGCACGGAAAGGAGACATTATGGGCATCTTTAAGAACGATGACCAAAAATCGAGCCAGTTTGGATTTGACGAGAAAAGCATGGCGGGCAAAGCCGTCAAGGCCGTGCGCTGGATCTACGCCATCACGGGCGTCGTGGCGTTCATTGCTGGTTTCGCGCTGCTTTTTGCACCCGCCAAGTCCCTCGTCTTTTTGACGACCGTCCTGGGCTTCTACTTTGTGATTACGGCAGCCATCAGGCTGTTCACTGCCATTTTTGAGCCGCTGCTGCCCACCGGCTGGCGCGTGACGAGCATCATCTCCAACCTACTCATTATCTTGGGCGGCGTCATAATCCTGCGCAACCAGGCCTTCTCGACCGCGACGCTCACCACGATGGTGGTTATCGTGGCCGGCTTTGGCTGGATTGTCGAAGGTGTCATGTCCATTCTGGAGTCCGAGCTTTCGTCCAACCGTGCCCTCGCCATCCTGAGCGGCGCACTTTCCATCATCGCCGGCATGTTCGTGTTTATCTATCCGCTGTGGTCGGCCAAGATGCTCGTTATCTTTAGCGGCGCCGCGCTGCTGGTGTTTGGCGTTACGCTGATTGTTCGCGCTATTCAATTTGGCAAACTGGTGCACTAGATGCCGCGAACGCTCTTTATTGATGCCGACGCTTGCCCGGTCACGCGCGAGTCGATTGACTGCGCGCGGCGGGCGGGCGTCGCCGTTGTTATCGCCGGCAACAGCACGCAAAACCTGGAACGGCACATTCGCCGCGACGACCCGCTTGATGCCGAGCACGCGCGACGCGGCTTTTGGGTCACGACGCTCGATGTGAGCGTGGGCGCCGACAGCGCCGACTTTGCCATTGTCGAACGCCTGCAGGCGGGCGACGTAGTCGTGACGCAGGACATTGGCTTGGCGAGCATGGTGCTCGGCCGCGATGCCGCCGCAATCGGTGTGCGCGGGCGCGTCTACGACAAGGCGACCATCGACATGCAACTGTTTATTCGCCACGAGGAAAAGAAGGTGCGCCGCGCCGGCGGACGCACTCGCGGACCGGCGGCATTTACCAGCGAAGACCGCGCTCGTTTTAAGCGAAACCTCACCGAGCTGCTGCGCTAACCAAGGTAGATTTTTGGGACATGCCTAAAAATCTACCTTTTTGTTTTGGCAGCGGGGAATGCCCTGGTCACAGGGGTAGATCGTAAGACATGTCCCAATAATCTACTTAAAGGCCAACGGCGGATAGGATGAGGCCCCAGCCGGCACCGATGACGTACATCATGATCAGGAACAGGACGTTTTCGCGGGCGCTGCGGTTGGTGCGGAACAGCACCAGGTAGCCCACACCAGCAGAGATGAGCGTGCCGGCGAGCATCGGGGCCAGCTGCAGCGCGCCTTCCAGGTACAGTTGTGTGATGACGACGCTGGCCGAGCAGTTGGGAATCAGGCCGACAAGCGCCGAACCCAGGACGGCGAGCGTCTCGTTGCCACGCAGGAACTGCTCGATCGCGGACTCGCCGAAGGTCTCGAGCACGGCGACCAGAATCAGCGTCACCAGAAAAATGAATACCGATACCTGCACGGTGTGCGAGATGGCGCTGCGAATAATCGACAGGAGGGGCGCGCCCTCGTGAGAGTGGGAGTGACCGTGGCCATCATGGTGTTCATGCTCGTCCTCATGACCGTGATCGTGGCCATGTCCGTGTTCGTGCTCGTCCTCGTCTTCATCGCAACCGCAATGGTCGCGCTCGCACAGCTCATGGATGTGATCGGCGCTCACGCCCGCCTCGGCCACCTCGTCGATGATGTCACCGCCGCTGTGGTCGTCATGCGCGCAGTTAACGTGCGCCGGATTGACAGTGGTCCCCAACACGGTACGACGAATCGCCGCATGCGCGCGGGCGTTGCGACGCAGACCGCGAATGGCGGCATCTACGATAAAGCCCGTGACCAGTGCGATCAGCGCTTTCGAAGCCAAAAGCATCGCCATAGTCTGCACGGGAACCTGCTCGGCAAGCAGCAGCGGCAGCATCTCGTCGGAGGTCGAAAGGAACACCGCCACCAACGTGCCCAAGGTCACGACACGACCGGCGTACAGCGTTGCCGCCATTGCCGAAAAGCCGCACTGCGGCACCATGCCCAGCAACGAGCCAACCACGGGGCCCGCAGCACCGGCGCGCTTGATGGCGCCGTTAACGCTGTCGCCCGCGACGTGCTCCAGGGTCTCGAGGGCCAAATATGTCACCAATAAGAACGGTACCAGCGAGAGCGTGTCCTTGCCGGCGTCGAGCAGAATATCAATCAGCAAATCCATGACGGATGGAACCTTTCGTGTCTTTCGGCAGCATTGTAAAAGTCCTAGCGGTCAACTAGGGTATTGTAGTTGTCCTAGGCGTGATGCCAATAGTTGCCCATGGTAAACTATCATCTCGCCATAACTCAATGCCACCGAGCCGCGCGACGCGGCCCGTCCAAGGAGCAGTCTATGAACGTTTCGCAAGCACTCGAATACGAGCGCCAGCCGTTTATCCCCATGTTTATCTATGGCGATCACGGCGCCATGGAGTCCGAACGTCAGAAGGGCGAAGAGGCCCTTAAGGTGCTCGAGACCGAGTACTTTACCGCCGAGGGCGACCCCGGCTTCGACTTTGCCACCGTGCGCGACCTGGCTGACCGCAACCGCGACCTGTGCGACCAGATTGGCGAGGCACGCCTGCGCAACGTGACGCCCGCGACGCTTTCGCGCGGCCTGTCCGATGCCGACACCTGCGCCGCCATCGGCAAGATGCAAAAGCGCACCGCCGCGTCCGTTATGCGCGAAATCCGCGGCGACCGCGACGCGCTCGGCGTGGCCTACGCCCGCAAGCCCATCCAGGGCACCGTGCTCGGTATCGACATCGAGACCACCGGCCGTGCACCCGAGCGCGGCTACATCATCAACGTCGGCTGGGAGATCATGGAGCTCACCAGCGACGCCGTCCCGCACGACGCCGAGGCACACTACTGCGGCCTGCCCGATATCTACCGCGGCGAGGATGTGCCGCTGTCGAATATCCACCACATCACCTGGGACGACATCGACGGCAAAACGCCCTTCCGCGAGAACAAAGAGCTGCAAAAGCAGCTGCTCAAGCTTATGAAGAAGTACCCGTACATGGCACACAACGCCGCCTTTGAGGACAGCTGGTTCAAGATCCACCTGGACGGCTACGCCGAGGCACGCCGCGCCGGCAAGATCATCGTCATCGACTCGCGCCAGATCTGCCGCAGCCTGGATGCCGACGTCCGCTCGCTCCCCCGCGAATCCGCCCCCGCCGCGCTCGAGAACTGGGCGCGCCGCCGTGGAACCCTCGCCGCCGACGCCAACGAGCAGCATCTGGGCCTGGACGACACCGACCTCATGCTCCGCACGGTTCAGGCCGAGTTCAACCTCAAGAACCTGTTTGCCAAGTAGAAACGTCTACGACAAACTCCGGCGTAGATCACGAGCGGCCTCGCAGCGGGAAACCCCGCAGCGGGGCCGCCCTACGTTCCACAGATAGATCTGCCATCACAAATTCTGAACCCTCATTTTGAACGATTTCGGCCAATTCCCGACACGTAATTCGTTGTCGGATGGTGATGCATCACTATCAAATGTGCGGCAATTGAGTATTTATATGCTATAGCTAAGCTGCGAAAACTTTTATTTAGGGCATACCAACTCATAATTGCGTCAAGCTTTTGGACAGCATTTGGTTAGACCTCTAAAACGACTTTTTCACTCAGCGCCATCAACACGGCATTAGCTGGCACGATATATACCATGAGTATCGTATTGTCACATACCACTGCAAAAGCGGTCTACCAGGCCGCGCATTCGGTGTCTGCGAAAGGCATCGAGTCCTGTAGCCCTGCCGCGATTTACGGATCATGTCCCACCGGAACGCTCCTTGACGCAGCCGCAGAATGGCTCACCAAACATGATGTTTCCTTCGACGCAAATGATTCCCTCGAGGTGATGGTGTTTGATCGCAGGAATGCGCGCTATGCAATGAACTGTCAATGCCACGTTTCTTCAAAACGATTCTCGAACTCACGCTTTATAGAGCTCAAAGATGGCATCTTCATTGTTGGCGTTGAGCTTTGCGCACTTCAGGCCGCCACCTATCTTTCTTTTCGCGAACTAGTGGAGTACTACTTTGAACTGTGCAGCGCTTATTCCCTTGGAACCGACTCTTCCACCTCCTATACCGAGCGTTTCGCGCTCACCTCGACCGAGAGGTTAAAGCAGTTCTTTAATTCCATTACCAGATGCGACGGTCTAGCCCTTGCCCGAAAGGCGATCCAATGTGTGCGCGACGGATGCCGGTCTCCCATGGAAACGGCATTTGTCATGATGCTAACGCTGCCCAAAAGCGAAGGAGGGCTTGGTATTAAGGGAATTGAGACCGATTACGAGGTGCAGGTCACCGCTGCCGCAAAGAATCTCACGAGACGCAAAAAGTTCTTTATGGATGCGTATCTAAAGAAATCTCGCACAGACTTTGAATACAACGGTTTTTATCATGACGCGGAAGAAGACCGCGCCATCGATGAGGAGCGCAAGAATGCACTTGCGTCCATGGGGTACGGAATCATCACCGTCAGCCGTTATTCCTTTATGCATGCCAGCTCTTTTGTTAGGGTCATGGAAGCAATCCAGCGGAAAGAGGGCGTACGCCCCTCGCGTCTGCCAAAAGACTTTCAAATCATGCAAGAGGACCTGAGACAGTTTGTGCTCAGAAGGTTTATAGAAGAGAAAAAGCGAATTCAGAAGCAGCTTCGCCAGGATTCCGAAGAGCGTCAACGAATCGACCTCGAAAAAGCAACGCTCGAAGGCATCACGCTGGATGACCCGACAATTAATGAAGTTCCGGCAATCGATGACATGCAGACTGTCGAATCCGACAGCCCATCATTTGCCCAAACAAGCAGCCTCGCGCCCGAGGGCAGGGTCTTCGGGGCCGGAGACTAGGCCGGCTAACAAGGTGGGT
Organism: Coriobacteriaceae bacterium; assembly: GCA_036718335.1. GTDB lineage: Bacteria > Actinomycetota > Coriobacteriia > Coriobacteriales > Coriobacteriaceae > Collinsella. Next base: position 22,371 of record DAIMBN010000015.1, on the reverse strand, counting down.
ACCCTAGCGACGTGCAAAATTGCGAGTATTCAGCAGGGTCGGGTGTCTATCACCCTCGAGTGGATCCAAATGTGAAGCGAAATCACTCTTGCGTGAGAGCGTTAGGCAACATTTGAGGAAGAACTCATCGGATTAACACCCTAAGATAACTCTTGAACTGCATTATATGACCTGCAATAAATTAGCGGACCCCCTATAGTTGCAGAATACTCCATTTTTTGCACGGCACGAGGGTACCCACCTTGGCATCGACTATCAAAAAACGCTCAGTCCGGGATCTCGTCCACTATTCCCCATCATTTTGTGCGATGAATTACTTAAACGTTATTGACATATGAACATACGCTCATATAATCGAAAGTAAATTATATGAGCGCATGTTCATATGAAAGGATATTGCAATGAGCATCCGCGTTGATGAAACGAAACTCGACATCGAGGCCACCGAACCCGCGATCCCGACCACCTGCTCGCCCGAGGACCTTCCCGACGAGGAGCTTCTCTACGACCTCGCCGACCTGTTCAAGGTCTTCAGCGACACCACGCGCATCAAGATCCTCTATGCCCTCATGGGCCGCGAGCTCTGCGTGGCAGACATCGCCGAAGCGACCGAAACCTCGCAGTCCGCGGTGTCGCACCAGCTGCGCACACTCAAGCAGTCGCACCTGGTTAAATTCCGGCGCGACGGGCGCAATATCCTCTACTCGCTCGCCGACGACCACGTCTACACCATGCTCAACCAAGGCATGAGCCACATCTGCGAATAGCGACCAGCCACGGTACCAGCGCGGCCTGCACCCAAGCCGCAAATACAGAGAAAGGAACCCCCATGAAAAAGCAGTTTAAACTCGACGAGATCGACTGCGCCAACTGCGCGCGTGAGCTTCAGGACGAGCTGGCCAAGCTCGAGGGCGTCAAATCCGTGTCCGTCAACTTTATGACCCAGAAGCTGACGCTCGAGGCCGATGATGCTGAGTTCGACGAGGTGCTCAACCGCGTTGTAGAGTTTACGGCCGACGCCGAGCCGGACTGCGAGATCATTCTCTAGCCCAGGTTCACGCCAACCTGCAAGGCCGCGATTGCCGCGGCCTTTGCTCGCGAAATTATATGAGCGAGTGTTCATACATTCAAATGGGAGGATACGAGTCATGGCCACCGCCGACCCCAAGAAGAAAAAGAAGAAGCGCAAGAAGAAAGAGTCACTCGAGCATAAGCGCAACCGCATCCTGGTAGCGCTGGGCATTTTTGCCGTGGTGTACGCCCTCGATGAGTTCGGCACCCTCACCGCCGCATTCGGTACCCCGGGCGACATCTACGCCAGCTTTGTGCTGTTCCTCGTGCCGTTTTTGATTGCCGGCTACGACGTACTGCAAAAGGCATTCAATAACATCCGCCGCGGCAAGGCCTTCGACGAGAGCTTCCTCATGGCCGTCGCGACCATCGGCGCGTTTGCCATGGTGCTCTTCCCCGACACCGACCCGCACATGGCCGAAGGCGCCGCCGTCATGCTGTTCTACCAGGTCGGCGAGCTGTTCCAGGCGTACGCCGTGGGCAAGAGCCGCAAGTCGATCAGTGCCATGATGGACATCGCGCCCGACTACGCTAACGTCGAGCAGCCCGACGGCACACTCGAGCAGGTCTTCCCCGATGACATCGCCGTCGGCACCGTGATCGTGGTCAAGCCCGGTGAGCGCGTGCCCATCGACGGCGTCATCGTCGAGGGCGAGACGCAACTCGACACCGCCGCGCTCACGGGCGAGTCAGTCCCCCGCCCCGCCAAGTCCGGCGACGATATCATCAGCGGCTGCATCAACATGACGGGGCTCATCCACGTGCGCACCACCAAGCCATTTGGCGAGTCCACTGTCGCGCGCGTCCTGGAGCTCGTAGAAAACGCCAGCGAAAAGAAGGCGCGTACCGAGAACTTCATCACGCGCTTTGCCCGCGTCTACACGCCCGCCGTCACCGGCGCGGCCGCGGTGCTCGCGCTCGGCGGCGGCCTAATCACCGGCGCCTGGTCCGACTGGATCCTGCGCGGCCTGACTTTCCTGGTCGTCAGCTGCCCGTGCGCGTTGGTGATCAGCGTCCCGCTCAGCTTCTTTGGCGGCATTGGCGGAGCCTCCAAGCTGGGCGTTCTCATCAAGGGCTCCAACTACCTCGAGACGCTCGCCGACGTGGACACCGTCGTCTTTGACAAGACGGGCACCCTCACCAACGGCACGTTCTCGGTGGTCGCGGTACACCCCGAGGCCGGCTATACCGAGCAGTCGCTGCTCGAAGTCGCAGCCCTTGCTGAGTCGTTCTCCGATCACCCCATCGCGCAGTCCGTACGTGTCGCCTACCAGGGCGTGGTCGACCCCAAGCGCGTTAGCAACTCCGCCAACGACGCGGGCCACGGCGTGACGGCAACCATCGACGGCAAGCACGTCGTCGTCGGCAACGCAAAGATGCTCGCCGCGGCCGGAGTCAAAGCACCCGATTGCGAGGTCGTCGGAACGATTCTGCATGTGCTCGTTGGCGGCGTGTACGCCGGCCACATCGTGATTGCAGACACCGTCAAGGCCGATGCTGAGCAAACGATTCGCGACCTGCACGCCGCCGGTGTCAAGCGCACCGTCATGCTCACGGGCGACCGCGAGGAGGTTGCGGCGTCTGTGGCCAAGCAACTCAGTCTCGACGAGTTCCACGCGCAGCTGCTGCCGGGCGATAAGGTCGAGCGCGTCGAGGCGCTGCTTGCAACCGAGAGTGGCAAGGGCAAGCTCGCCTTTGTGGGCGACGGCATCAACGATGCGCCCGTGCTTACGCGCGCCGATGTGGGCATTGCCATGGGCGCTATGGGTTCTGACGCTGCGATCGAGGCCGCCGATGTCGTGCTCATGGACGACAAGCCGTCCAACATTTCCCGCGCGATCCGCGTGGCACGCAAGACCATGGCGATTGTCTGGCAGAACATCATCTTTGCGCTGGGCGTTAAGTTGCTGATTCTAGTGCTGGCAGCACTCGGCATCGCCAACATGTGGCTTGCCGTGTTCGGCGACGTAGGCGTGGCGATCATCGCCATCCTGAACGCCATGCGCGCGATGGGTGTCAAGAACTTGTAGCATACGTGGCCGTCCAGCCGGGACCGGGTTTGGTTTTGAAAACGTCCTCGCGCATGAGGCCCGTCTTTCCTGCTCCTGCGGAGCAACGGAAAGACGGACCTCGCGCTGACGCTCCTATTTGGCAAGGTGTTTTTTAGAATCCATTTTGCGCTCGGCCTCGAAGGCCTGCCTGTCCCAATCGAGCGGAAGTCCGGCCTCGACCCATGCCTCGTAGGCCCTCCTTATGGGCTTGAGCTCCCTTTGGCCCCTCTCCAGCATCGAGATGTACTTCTCGCTGGTGCCCAATATGGACGCCGCCCTCACCTGGCTGACCTTCGCCGCGCGCCTGGCCGCCACGAGCTCCGAGGCGAGCCTCGGGCCTCCTGATCTCGTGCGGGCGCATCAGCGCCCGGTACGCCTCCCTGGCCACGTAGCGCTTGAGGCACCTCATGACCTCCCTGTCGCTCTTTCCCCGCCCCCTGGCCCTCTCGGCGTACTCGGCGGTCTCGGGGTCGCGCATGACCCTCTGCCTCGCGATCTCGTGCAGCGCGCTGTTCGCCTGCCGGTCGCCGCCCCTGTTGAGCCTGTGCCTCACGGTCTTGCCGCTCGAGGCGGGGATGGGGCAGGCCCCGCATATCGCCGCGAACGACGCCTCGGAGCGCAGCCTGCCCGGGTTGTCCCCGGCCGCGACCGCGAGCTTGGCCGCGCTCACGGGCCCGCACCCGTACATCGCCAGCAGCGCGGGGCAGTTCTCCTCCAGGGACGCCTCGATCGCGAGCTCCATGTCGAGCGCCGCGTCGCGCGCCGCCGCCCACAGGTCCGCCAGCGCGCCGAGCGCGGCGCCCAGCGCGCCCTCGGCGCGCACGGAGGGGAGCTCCTCCATCAGCCTCGGCCCTCCCATGCCGCGGAACCTCGACCTGAGCCCCTCCGGCGCGGTGGTGAGCAGCGACCTCGCGGTGTTGATCGCCGAGGTCCGCGCCTTCACCGCCCCGGAGCGCGCCGCGAGCATGCAGCGCACCCCGTCGACCCACCCGTCCTGGCTCTTGGGGGTCCCGAGCCTTGAGCCGGACATCGCCGCGCGGGCGGCCCTCTCCGCGTCCGCCTCGTCGCACTTCCCCTGCCCCGGGCGCCTCCTCTGCATCCTCGCCGGGGAGAGCGCCTCGCGCACGGGCATCCCCAGCGACGCGAGGTGCCTGGTGAGGCCCGCCCCGTAGGACGACGTCCCCTCCATCGCGACGCAGGCCGGCTCCCCGGCCGCCGCGATCGCCCCGGCGAGCGCCTCGTATCCCGCCGCGTCGGCGGGGAACTGGCGGGACAGGACCTTGCGGCCCCTCCAGTCGAGGACGCACAGCCAGTGCGAGTCGGCGTGGGTGTCGACCCCGCAGAAGACCGGCCCGCGGGCGTCGGGTGTCGATTCGTTTTGCATGTCTCGCTCCGTTCTTTCCGTGCTCGCCTGGACCGGGCAGACGGCACACTGACGGGGCGCGATAGAATGCGGTTGTTCGGGTCCGCGGTATCGCTCCATGCTCCTATTAGGTCATGCGGCGGTCTCGGCTCGCCGCGGCCCGCGCGGGACATGTCAGGAAACGAGGGCAGCCCTGTGGGCGCCAGCGGAATGTGGGGTCACCGCGCGGTCCGCATCTGATGGTGTCGACGTCAATGGTATACGGGTGCATCATCGACGTCTTCAATACAGAAAATATCAGTGCGGAGTGTTTTCAAAACCAAACCCGGTCCCGGCCTGCATTGACACAGCTGAAGGTTCTTGGGCATCGCTTGCTGGCGGGGTTCCTTGTCTGAATTGAACTTTGTTGGTGGGGCTACTGGTCCCGGTCGCTGGTTCGCGCTTTGCGCGAACTCCGCGCTACTGGGGGTCAATTAGGCTTCCGTTGTTGGGCCCGCCACATCTTCCCGGCCCAACATCGACCTTAGCTTCTCAAAGCTCTCCTCGCTCAGGCAGTGCTCCATGTGGCAGCCCTCTTGCGACGCGACCTCAGCCGAAACACCCGCATCCTCCAGCAGCCCCACGAAAAAGCAGTGACGCTCCCACATTTGGCGAGCGACCTCCAGACCACGCTCCGTCAGATGAACGTCGCGCTTGCCCATTTCGACATAGCCGCTGTTCTCCAGCGTCGCCATGGCTTTAGAGACGCTCGCCTTGGTTACGCCGAGGTACTCCGCAACGTCGATCGAGCGCACGATGACCTGACGTTCCGACAGAACGTAGATCGATTCGAGATAGTCTTCTCCGGATTCACGTAGGGCCATGGGCCGCCTTTCGCGATGATTGCTAGTTAGCCTTTGGATACTTTCCACGGCTAACTTTACCGCAAAAGTTGCCCATGTCTTACTACTTTGTCTAAAAGTTAGCCGTGTTTCACAAAACGTGCGGGACGAAAACAAAATGGGGACGCCCCGCAAGGAGTGTCCCCAGGCGCCGGGTGCCGACCCGCAGTTACATCAATCCAAAGTGCTTCGCGGCGTTGTAGATTCCGTCGTCGTCCACGGCGGTCGTTACGTAGGTCGCTGCGGCCTTCACGGTCTCCTGCGCGTTGCCCATGGCCACACTTGTGCCCACGGCCGAGAACATCGACAGGTCGTTCTCGCCGTCGCCAAAGGCAATCGCCTCGCTCGCGTCGATACCAAGCCGCTCGAGCGTCGCCGCCACGCCCAGGTCCTTGCCGCCGTTAGCGGGAATAATGTCGCAGAACAGGTCGCACCAGCGCGTGGTGAGCGAATGCGACACCGCATCGGTCACGATATGCTCGTCGGCCGGGTCCACAAAGGCGCAAAACTGGTAGACCGGTGCGTCAAACGCGTGCTCAAACGGCTCCTCGTGGTAGACGATTCCCGCGTTGCTGCCGGCCGTCACCACGCGCTCGGACAGACGGTTCACAAACGAGTTCTCGCCCTGCATGCACAGCGAGTCGTAGCACCCCTGCGCCACCTGGTCCACAATCACCGCGACGTCGTCCGGATCGATCGGGCAGCTGCGATAAACGCCCTTGGCGTCAAAACAGTGCTGGCCCGAAAGCGTAATGTACGCATCCCATCCCAAGTCGAGCAGCCAATCGGGCATCTGGTAGGTCGGACGGCCCGTGGCGATCACGCACGCGATCCCCTGCTCGTGAAAGCCGTCGAGCACCTGCTGCGCCGACGCCGGAATCCGGTGGGTCTTAAAGCTCAGCAGCGTGCCGTCGATATCGAAAAACGCGGCTTTGATCATCCTCGTCTCCTCCTCGCCCTCGAGCTTTTCGCTCGCCTCGAGCCACGCCGTCTCCAGCTCGTCCATGGTGGCGTGAGCCTCGTCGATCTTTGCCTGCTGCTCGCCGAGCGCCGTGTAGTTTGTGGGATCGACCTGGGCCATCGCGGCCTCGGCCTCCTCCACGCGGGCGCGCTGCGTCTCCATCTTGCGCTCGAGCGAGCTCACCTCGCGGCGGAGCTTCTGACGCTCGGCATTGGACAGGCCGTTGGGCTGACCGCTCGACTTGGGCTTTTCGGCCGCAGCTGCCGCGGCACCGGTGTCAAACGTGCCGGTCTTGGCGCTCGGCGCGCCCACGGGCTCGCCCTCGGCGGTAGCGTTGCACAGGCGAAGGTACTGGTCCACGCCACCGGGCATATGCGTCAGGTGGCCGTCGAGCAGCGCCCACTGCTGGTCGGTCACGCGCTCCATCAAGAAGCGGTCGTGCGTCACCAGGATCAGCGTGCCGGGCCAACCGTCGAGCAGATCCTCGACAATCGCCAGCATGTCGGTATCCAGGTCGTTGCCGGGCTCGTCCAGGATGAGCACGTTGGGCTCGTCCAGGATTGTCAGTAGCAGCGACAGGCGACGGCGCTGGCCGCCCGAAAGATCGCCGATGCGGCTCCAGAGCTGCTGCGTCGTAAAGCCCAGACGCTCGCAGAGCTTCTCGGGCGAAGTCTCCTTGCCGTCGATGACGTAGTACTTCTTATAGTTGCTGAGCACCTCGCGAATCGTGTCGCCCATGAAGGGCTCGAGCTCCTCGAGCTGCTGCGACAGCACGCCAAAGCGTACCGTCTGGCCAATCTTCACGCGGCCGCGCGTGGGCGCAATTTTACCCTGGATCACATCGAGCAGCGTCGACTTGCCAGCGCCATTCTCACCCAAAAGACCATAGCGGTCGCCCGCACCAATGAGCCAGGTCACATCGGAGAGCACCTGCTTGGGCGCGCCATCGGTATCCGCATAGCCAGCGTCCACGTCGACCACATCGATAACCTGCTTGCCCAGGCGGCTCACGGCTAGGCGCTTGAGCTCAAGCTCGTCACGCACGGGCGGCACGTCGGCGATCAGCTCGCGGGCGGCATCCACGCGAAACTTGGGCTTGGTGGAGCGCGCCTGGGCACCGCGGCTCAGCCACGCGAGCTCCTTGCGCGCCATGTTGCGACGACGCTCCTCGGTGACGGCGGCCATGCGGTCGCGCTCCACGCGCTGCAGGATATATGCGGAGTAACCGCCCTCGAAGGGATCGACCTGGCCGTCGTGGACCTCCCACATACTGGTGCAGACCTCGTCCAAGAACCAGCGGTCGTGCGTGACCACGAGCATGGCGCCCTGACCGCGCTGCCAGCGGGCCTTTAAGTGACGCGCAAGCCAGTTGATGGTGCGCATGTCCAGGTGGTTGGTGGGCTCGTCGAGCATGAGCACGTCGTAGTCGCCGATCAGCAGGCGCGCGAGGTCCACGCGACGGCGCTGGCCGCCCGAAAGCTCGCCCACCATGCCCTCCCAGGGCACATCGCTAATGAGGCCGGCGAGGATCTGGCGCGTACGGGGGCTCGACGCCCACTCGTACTCGGGGGCGTCACCCACAACAGCATGATGCACGGTATCAGTATCGGCCAGCTGGTCCTTTTGGCCGAGCAATCCAATCGTCGTGTCGCGGCGGTGCGTCACGCGGCCGTCGTCGGGCTCCAACGTGCCGGCGAGCACGCTCAGCAGCGTCGACTTACCGTCGCCGTTTTTACCGACAATACCAATACGGTCGCCCTCGCCCACGCCGAGCGTAACGCTATCGAAAATATGCTTGGTGGGAAACTCTAGGCTGACGGAATCGCATCCCAAAAGAATCGCCATATGCCCTGCTCCTTCGTAGAAATTCAACGTTGTCCATGATAGCAGCGAGCCCCACCCCAAACCACCACGAAGGCGCCTGTCCCCTTTATGGCGGTCGTTTCGGTCGCAGAGCAAAAAGGCGGGCCATCTCCCAAAAGAGATGACCCGCCTCTCCAATCAGTCCCGTGACAACCGTGGCCGCCGCGGGCCTCAAGCATGTCCCGGACTAGGAGAACATGCCGGTGAGGTAATCATTCAGCCGCTTATCCTTGGGCCGTTGGAAAATCTCGTCGGTCTCGTCGTACTCGACCATATCGCCCATGTAGAAGAACGCCGTGCGGTTGGACACGCGCGACGCCTGCTCCATGTTGTGCGTCACGATGACGATGGCGCGCTCGGCCACAATCGACGACATAAGGTCCTCGATCGCCAACGTCGAGATGGGGTCGAGCGCCGAGCAGGGCTCGTCAAACAGGATCACGTCGGGGTTGAGCGCCAGCGTGCGCGCAATGCACAGACGCTGCTGCTGGCCGCCCGAAAGCGCGTAGGCGCTCTTGTCGAGCTTGTCCTTGACCTCGTCCCAAAGCGCCGCGCCGCGCAGGCTCTCCTCGACCATGCGGTCGAGCTCGTCGCGGTCGGTGATGCCGTGGCGCTTAGGCGCAAACGTGATGTTGTCACAAATGGACTTGCGGAACGGGTTGGGCTGCTGGAACACCATGCCAATGGAACGGCGCAGCTCGTACGTGTTTTCAGCTTTGGTGTTCACGTTGCGCCCGCGGTAGTTGATCTCGCCCTCCACGCGGCAGCCGCGAATCTCGCGATTCATCAGATTGAGACTGCGCAAGAAGGTCGACTTACCGCAGCCCGAAGGCCCGATGAGCGCCGTGATCTCGCCCTTGTGAAAGTCGAGCGACGTATTGTGCAGTGCATGGTGGTCGCCATAGTACACGTTGACGTCCTTGGTGGAGAGCACGACCTCGTCGCTCACGGCCTTGCCGCTCACGCGCACGCGCTTCTCGCTCTCCCCCACGCTCGACAGGAAGTCCTGGGTCTCGGACGATGCCGCTTCGGTTGCGGGCGTTGCATTCATCTCGCTCATTCGGCCGTCATCCTTCTTGCCAGTTGCTTGCCCACGATACGGGCGACTACGTTAAACAGCAGCACGCAAATCATCAGCAGCGCCGCGGTACCCCAAACAATCTGCTGGGCCTCGGGGCTGCCCTCGCCATAGATCTTGTAGATATGCACGGCGAGCGACTCGCCAGGGCGGAACACGTTCCAGGCACAGGTGGGGCTCGACAGGTTAAAGCTCAAGAAGTTCAGGCGAACCGGCGAGCTCATACCCGAGGTAAAGAGCAGTGCTGCGGCCTCGCCAAACACACGGCCGGCCGAAAGCACGATGCCGGTCACGATGGCGGGCATGGCCTCGGGAATCAGGATGTGCAGCGTGGCCTCCCAGCGGGTAAGGCCCATGGCCAGGCATGCATCGCGCTGGGCCTGTGGCACGTCCTCGAGCGCCTGCTGGATCACGCGCACCAGGATGGGGATATTGAACATGGTGAGCGCGACAGCGCCGGAGATGATGGAGTACTTCCAGCCCAGCTGCACCGAGAACACCAGAAAGCCGAACATGCCGACGACGATGGAAGGCAGCGAGGACAGCGTCTCGATGGCGGTAGAGGCGATGTCGCGGATAGGGCCGTTCGGCGCGTACTCAACCAGGAAGACCGCTCCGCCTAGGCTGATGGGCACCGAGATGATCAGAGTGATCAGCAGCAGGTAGAACGAGTCGAACAGCTGGTAGAGCACGCCGCCCTGCGTTCCGTTGGCGCGCGACGGCTCTGTGAGAAAGCCCGGCTGGAACAGCGTCGAGATGCCCTCGAACAGGATATAGGCCACCATGGAGATGACGATGAGCATGACGATGGCGACGATCGCCGTCAACACGCCCGTGACGAAGCGGTCCTGCTTTTGGACGCGCCCGAGCCTCGCCTCGTCGATGTGGATACGCGTGCTAGCCACGAGCCTTCGCCCCCTTGCGGCCGATAAGGTGGATGATCAGGATGAAGATGAGGCTCATGCCCATCAGCAGCAGGCCGAGTGCCCACAGAACATCATCCTGGGCCGAGCCCTCGGCATAGACCGCCATGGACGTGGTGAGCGTGGTGGTGATAGTGGACGCCGGCGACAGCAGCGACATCGGCATGGCCTCGATGCCGCCGATAACCATGCGCACGGCGAGCGTCTCGCCAAAGGCGCGGGTCATACCCAGGATGACCGCAGTCATGAGCGACGGCATGGCGGACTTGAGCACCACGTGCCAGATGGTCTGCCAGCGGGTGTAGCCCAGCGCGAGCGAGCCCTGGCGGTAGCTGTCGGGCACGGCGCGCAGGCCGTCGACCGAAAGCGTGGTCATGGTCGGCAGGATCATGACGGCCAGTACGATGGCACCGGGCAGGATACCCAAGCCCGTGCTCACGTGGAAAACGCTCTTCATAAGGCCGACGACAACGTGAAAGCCGATCAAGCCAAAGACGACCGAGGGAATACCGGTCAAAAGCTCAATAAGCGGCTGAAAGATCTTGGAGCCAAATTTTGGTTGGATCTCGACCGCAAAGATGGCAGAGCCGATGGCGATGGGCAACGCGATGAGCGTGGAGAGCACCATGACCGCAAACGAGGTGACGATCAGGGGCAGGGCGCCGGTGTAGGGCAGGCCGTTTTTAGCCGTGTTGGCCAGGTCCCACTTGGTGCCGGTGAAAAACTCGACGACCGAGACGCCGTCTTTGACAAAAGCCGAGAGGCCCTTTTGGGCGACCATAAAGATGAGCGCGGCAACGACAAGCGTCACGAGCGCTACGCACGCGCCCGTGACGCACAGGCCCACGTTCTCAAGGTCGCGCTTTGGCAGCTGTTTTGCCATTGCAAACCTTTCCGGGGGCGACTACTTATTTAGCGGAGACCTTGCCGCTGGCGTCCTTGACGACCTTCATGGCAGAGACGGGGATGAAGCCCTGCTCCTCGACGAGCTTGCCCTGGACGTCGTCGGAAAGCATGAACTCCAGGAAGGCCTTGGTAGCCTCGTCGGCGTCCTTTGCACAGTACATGTGCTCGGTCGCCCAGATCTTGAAGGAGCCGTCGGTGACATTCTTGCTCTTGGGCTCCACGCCCTCGACCTTGATGGCGTTGAACTTGGAGTCGTCGAAGTGCGAGAAGTCGAGGTAGGAGATGGCGTTGTCGGTACTGCCCATCTGAGTCTGGACGTCGCCGGACTTGTCGAGCTCGGCGTCGCCCTTAAAGTCGACAGCCTCGTCGCCAAAGACGGCAGCCTCGAAGGTGGCGCGAGTACCGGAGCCGGCCTTGCGGTTGAGGACGACGATCTTGGCGTCGTCGCCGCCGACCTCCTTCCAGTTGGTGATCTGGCCGGAGAAGATGCCCTTGAGCTGCTCGAGGGACAGGTCGTCGACCGTCACGTTCTTGGAGACGACGGGGCCCATGCCCACGACGGCAACCTCGTGGTCGACGAGCTTCTTGACCTGGTCGGCCTCGAGTTTGGTCTCGGCGAAGACGTCGGAGTTGCCGATGGTGACGGTGCCGGCGGCAACAGCGGTCAGGCCCTTGCCCGAACCGTTACCCGAGCCGGAGACGGAGACGTCCGGGTTGGCATCCATGAACTTCTCGGCAGCGGCCTCGACGAGAGCCTGGAACGAGGAGGCGCCGTCGTAGGTCACCTCGCCGGAGACGGCCTCGGCAGCAGCGGCGCTACCCTTGTCGGCGG
>DAIMBN010000015.1:0-10432 GCA_036718335.1 Coriobacteriaceae bacterium | reverse complement strand
GGATGCGCCGGAGCCGCCGCAACCAACGAGACCGAGACCGACGATGCTGGCAAGACCACCAGCGAGGCCGAGGAACTGACGACGAGAATAAGCCTGATCGAGCATGATCTTCCTTTCATACATGCGACTCGCGGGCACCCTGCCCGCTTTGCTGTTTGGAAAGATACGGCCCCGATCGGGCAGCACCAGCGCCAACTGCGGTTTCTTACGGTCATTTGATAGACCCTTACCGCAAGCGCGGCTCGGCTTTACAAACGAATAACAAACCCGCCGCCAAACATGGCCAGCCTTTTACACCAATAAAAACAAAGTTGCGGTGAAATAGTTCCTGCTTGGCCATCAAATGGCCCATTCTAGGAACTATTCCACCGCAACTTAGATTGGGAAACCGCGAGACCTTAAAGCTCTAATTCATTCAAACGGAGGATCGCAACAATATAGATCTTGAGCGCCTGTTTAAGCTGTTCCTCGTTGGCGCACTCGTTGGGGCCGTGCATCTGGCCGCCCCACGCGGGCAGCTCCAGGCCGGTCTCTTCGGGGCCAAACGAGACGGCGCGGGCAAAGTTGCGTGCGTACGTGCCGCCGCCCATGGCAAAGGGCTCAGCATGCTTGCCCGTAAACTCGTTATAGGTATCGATAAGCGCCTTCACGGCCGGATCGTCGGCAGACACCGAGAACGGCACCTTAGCGCGACCCAGCTGGCACGTCACGCCAAAACGGCCCACGAGCGGCTCGAGCTGCTCGCGGATGGTATCGGCACTCGTGCTGTCGGGGAAGCGCACGTCGATGACCTGCTCAATATGGCCATCCGCCACGCGGATGACGCCAGCGTTGCAGGTAAGCGGGCCAAACGCCGGACTCGTCGCATCGATACCCAGGCCGCGGCCATAGGCATCCGCATGCACAAAGGCCAGGAACTTGACGAACTCATGCTCGGCAGGCGTCAGCAGGCGCTCGTCGCGTGCACCAAACGCGTCCTCGGCCTCGCGCAGATACGACACGATCAGGCCGACGGCATTGATCGTTCCCTCGGGCATCGAAGCATGGCCACCGATACCGTGGGCGAAAATCTGCGCATGGCCATTATCAAGTGCCGTGATCTCCAGGCGGTCGGCGTTCTCAACGGGCGCCGGCAGCTCATCGGCGGCAATCGCAAGCTCGCAGATGGACTGCGACGGAATGGCATTGCTCGCCTCGGAGCCGCTCCACGACACGATGCGCCCGCCGTCGATCTTGGGGCTCACGAACGTCGCCCCAAACTGGCCCTTCTCGGCATTGCAGACCGGGAACTCGGCATCGGGCGTAAACAAAAAGTCGGGGTCTGCGTGGTTCTCCAGATAATGGTGAACGTCGGACATGCCCACTTCCTCATCGCAGCCCAGCAGCGCGCGGAAGGTATAGCGCGGCACAATGCCGTGCTTGAGCAGGTAGGCACCGGCGTAAAGCGACAACACCGCCGGACCCTTGTCATCAATCACGCCACGGCCGAGCAGCCAGCCCTCGCGACGCTCCATCGCAAACGGGTCGGTGTTCCAGCCGGGGCCGGCGGGCACCACGTCCACGTGGCAGATGGTCGCGAGCTGCTTGTCGCCGCGACCCGGGATATCGGCAATGCCCACATAGCCCTCGTCGTCGCTCGTCTGGTAGCCGAGCTTTTGCGCAATGCCGAGCGCGCAATCGAGCGCATCACGAACCGGGCGGCCAAACGGCGCGCTAGGCTCCGCATCGGCAGCAACGGCTACGGACGGATAACTCACCAGCTGCTCGATATCGGCGACGACGTCCTCCCAGACCTCGTCGACATACTCGGTAACGCTCTGCTCCACCTGATTCATGGACGACCTCCTTACCAATGAGCGACGGGTACGCCCGCCCCTCACATTGCGTCTATTAGATAGCGAAAAGTTTAGCAAGCTCGGCCACTGAGTGCGCCACTGCATCGGCACCCGCCGCCTCGTGCTCGCCCGGCGCCGCCGCGCCCGAATAGATACCAATGCACGGTACGCCCATTGCGTGCGCGCCCTCCACATCGTTAAAGCGATCGCCGATCATCACGGCATCGTCCGCGGCCGCACCCAAGGCCGCCAACGCGTCGCGAACCGAATCGGCCTTGGTCTCGCGCCCCTGCGGTGGATTCATGCCAACCACCGCCTCAAACTGCGAAAGCCCCAGCTCGCCCACCATGTCAATGCACTTTGCCTCCATGCGTGACGTCGCCACGGCCAAGCGATGCCCCTGCGCGACAAGGCCATCGAGCAGCTCGGGGATTCCATCGAACACGGGATACTCTTCCGGTCCCAGCTCATCAAAAAAGGCACGGTACTCGTCAGCCACCACAAGCGACTCCTCGCGGGAGAAGCCATAAAAGTCGTGAAAGCTCTTCCACAGGGGCGGCCCGATCATGCGGCGCAGGTCACCCATCTGCGCCTCCGAAAACCCGCGCGCGGCAAGCGTCTTGCGCGTCGAGGTCATCACCGCCCGACCCGTATCTGCCACCGTGCCGTCAAAATCAAACAGCACAACCGGCCGCTTGCATATCTTCAGCGCTGCCATCGGCACTCCTCTTCCCCAGTTGATGATTTCCACACCGACACTTCAAACTGTTGACTATTCAACAATTGAACCTAGTAATGTGGAACGACTCTACTATACTTGTCGCACTTTGCTCTCAGAAGGCGGCGCGCAAGCGCCCCAACGAAAGGTGCAATTATGTCTTTTGCCATCATAACCGACTCCACGTCGGACATCTCCCCCGCCCGCGCCCAAGAGCTCGGCATTTACGTGATTCCGCTGCATGTGATTATCGAGGGCGAGGACCTGCTCGACCAGGTGCAGATTACCGCCCAGGAGTACGTCGCCCGCATGGCCGGTTCCGAGCAACTGCCGCACACCTCGCAGCCGAGCGCCGGCGAGTTCAAGGCACTCTTTGACCGCGTGCTCGCCGACGGCCACGACAGCGCCATCTTTATCTCGCTGTGCAGCGAGTGGTCCGCCTGCTATGCCAACGCCAGCCTGACGGCCGAAACACACGAGCTCGACGTGCGCTGCATCGACTCGCGCACCGGCTCGGGTGCCGAGGGCCTGCTGGTGGAGTACGCGCTGGCCATGCGCGAGGACGGCCACAGCCTGGACGAGACCGAGGCGCAGATCCGCGCGACGCTGCCCGACGCCCACCTGCTGCTGATTCCCCGCACGCTCGAGAACCTCGTTAAGAACGGCCGCGCACCTAAACTCGCCGGCCAGCTCACCCAGATGCTCAACATTCGCCTGGCCGTTTCGCCGGAGTGGAAATCGGGCGAGATCAAGGCAATCAAAAAGGGCCGCGGCGCCAAGCGCATCGTTGCCAACACCATGGCAGATTGCCTCGCGTTTTTGGACGAGCACCCGGGCTCAAGCGTGCGCGTGCTCACGACCGGCGCCGCCGAGGAGCAGGAACTTGTCAACGAGGCGCTCGCGGGCCAGGACTACGTAGACGCCGGCACCGGCCCCATCGGCTGCACCATCGCCACCCACGTAGGCGTCGACGCCATCGCCATCAGCTACTGCCCCCGTTACCAGCCAACTCGCTAGGAACGCCCACATCAGTTGCGGTGAAATAGGGACCGTTTTTGGCTTATCAGCCGCCAATCAGTCCCTATTTCACCGCAACTTCTTTTGCTGAGCCATCCATATACAAGATATGCTGACGATCGGCGCATTCCCAGCTGTTTGGGGGAGCTTCGACTAGCCCCTAGCGGTACCCGGTGGGCAAAAAATGGCAAATATGAGTACTGTCATAAATTTAGTAACAGCAAAATTTCGCTGAAAATGCCCGCTTCCACCGATTTCAAGCTCCATCAAGCCCCAAATCGTCGTGTTTAGGGGGGGGTGAATATACTAAAACTCAGTCAATTGGTCTTAGATACTTCTCAAATGATATGAGACTAACCGAGCAACAGTACTCATATTTTCCATTTTTTGCCCACCGGGTCTGAATGAGGTCCGCTCTTTACGCCTCCGGCTACCCATATGACCGCAAACCCTGATTATCAAGGGCCGTCGCGCGCCTTGGTATCGACCGAAAGCCGCTCGCAGAATAATCCCTTGCCATTAGCAAACTTGAATCGAAATTACATATCCCAAAAAGCCGTAATGCCGTACCCTCGTCTCAACAACTCCAATACAAGGACGGCATTCAAATGGGCAACGCTATGCATCAATACGCCCTCTTTGGGACCGCACAATTTAAATACGATCAGACGATCACACATATATCGGACCAACACCGACAAATCGTCATTTGCAACAACGGTTCAGACGTACGCTACGCAACGCTAGAAGAGTGGGAAGAAGCTGGCGCTTTGTTCGATGAACGAGCGCAAATCGAGGGCATCGTCACCAGCGCGAGCCCAGCACGCGATAAACTCGAGCTCTTTCGCAGTCTCTTTACCGGGCGCAAAGATGTTTACGCTCATGGATATCGCAGAAAGGACGGGGGCATTGGCTATACGCCTGCTTGTGCTAATGAGTGGGAGCCAGGAATTTGCCCCAAAGCAGCCCATCAAAGAGTTAAATGCGTAGAATGCAGCAATCGCGTCTTCCCGGAATTAAGCGATGCCGCAATCATTGCTCACTTTAAAGGCAACGATGACCGGTTCCGCGATGTCCTCGGGCAATATGTTCTCGATAGGAACTGCAACACGAAAGTTCTCGTCATCGATTTTGACAAAGCGGACTGGAAAGAGGCAACAAATGCCGTACGGCTTGTTGCAATACGACGGGGCATTAACGCCGCCGTTGAGCGCTCAAGGTCCGGCAACGGCGCCCACATCTGGTTTTTCTTCCTCGAGCCAATCAGCGCAAAGGCTGCCCGAGAGTTTGGAAGTTGCCTCATAACCGAAGCTGCGGCGCATAATAAGACAATCACGTTCGAGGCCTTTGATCGAATGCTACCCGCTCAGGCCACTATTCCCGATGGAGGCTTCGGAAACCTCATCGCACTCCCCTTTCAAGGCAAGGCGCAACGTGAAGGAAACAGTGTATTTGTAGACGAACAATTCAAGCCCTTTCCCGACCAATGGCTCTATCTATCACAAGTCCAGCTGATTCCGCGCTCGACGGTGCAAGATCTGATTGAGGCCCCTGGAAACAACCCGCACGGACCAGCAACAACTACGGTGGCAACCAAGGGCAAACGGTATGCCCAAAGACCACGAAAGCGACTACCACTCACATCGCGGGACTTTCCCTCATCGCTGCCCGTTATTCAAGCCGATATGCTGTACATCCCCGAGAAGTCTCTGAGTCCAGCAGCTCAAATGGAAATCCGCGGACTTGCGACATTTGCCAATCCGGCATTCTATCGCGCGCAGTCCATGCATCAATCAGTATTCGGCAAACCGCGACTCATAGACCTTAGCGAACTGAGAGATGGTCATGTTGCAATTCCCCGGGGCTGCAAAACTCAACTTGAGCAGCTAGTTCAAGAGACCGGCGTTACCGCCCACTATTCAGACGAGCGCAAATCGGGTAATCCGATTGTTATGGCATTTAAAGGAGTCCTTCGCCCTGAGCAGCAAATCGCCGCTGATCAGATGCTCATATACGAAGACGGAATCATGTCCGCGCCGACAGGCTTCGGTAAAACAGTCGTCGGAGCTTATCTTATTGCATCCATTGGTCTTCCAACGCTCGTCATCGTTCCCAAAACCGCACTCATAACCCAATGGAAATCCCAGCTCGAGCGATTTATCGACATTACGGACAACAGGGAGCCCGTCCGAACCCCAAAAGGACGAATCAGCAAAAGGCAGCCTCCGGTCATCGGACAAATAGGAGGAGGCAAAATGGCCGTAAGCGGCCTCGTCGACATCGCTTCGTTCCAGTCGTTATCTGGCAAAGACCGCCAAACCGGAGAGCCGATAGTTAAGGGCCTTGTTCGAAATTACGGCCTCATTATCTGCGACGAATGCCACCATGCCGCCGCACCACAGCTCGAGCTTATTCTCAAGTCCGCCCCGGCCAAATACGTATACGGCCTTTCTGCGACGCCCGAACGATCCGACGGCCTTACGCGGGCGCTCTCCATGCTCTGCGGCCCGCTCCGTTATGCTATCGATCCAAAAGCGCAAGCGATTCAGCAGGGCATCCAGCGCATCGTACGGCCTCGTTTTACTGGAATTCGACTACCCGCCTACGAGCCAGGTGCAAACTTTAATCAGATTCTCGACCTGCTGTGCACGCATGCAGCTAGAAACGAATTGATTGTCAACGACGCTATTGAAGCTGCGTCAAACGGCCGGCATCCGCTCGTGCTGACTAAAAGGAAAAAGCATGCCGAGGAGCTGTTCGGGATGCTCAAAAACCAAGGACACGAACCCGTTCTCCTGACCGGGGAAATCGACGCCAAAGAAAGAAAAACGATACTGAGCAGTCTTCCCCGCTTCGAGCATGAACATCGAATCATCGTCGCCACCGAAAGCCTTTTGGGCGAGGGCTTCGATCTGTCCTACCTTGACACTCTACTCATTGCCACGCCGATATCGTGGGACGGCAGCATCACGCAGCAGGCGGGCAGGCTCCATAGAAGCCACGAGGGCAAGCGACGGGTTGAGATATTCGACTACGTTGATTTATCTATACCCATGCTCGCCCGCATGTACCAGAAGAGACTCAAGACCTACGCCAAGCTCGGGTACGAAGTCTACGTGACCGGAGGCAGCGAGCAGTCCGATCAAAACATTCTCATAGAACCGGCTAATGCCGTAGAGACTCTGGTTGAAGACATCGTTAGCGCCGCCAAGAGCATCTTCATTGCCGCGCCTTACGCATCCGCCGCCTGCCTCGCAAAGCTCGGCGATGCAATCAAAGGTGCCACTGCCCGAGGGATTGCTCTTGAGTTTTTCATTGCCTCGACTCCGCGCGAAGATGCAAGCGAGACTTTGGCAGAAATGAACGTCGAGCATGCCATTAGAGCAGAAGGACGTTTGTGTGCAGCGATAATTGACGAAGAAACTATCTGGTACGGAACGATCCCGCTACTAGCTTTCCCCAAGAAAGAAGACTGCAGCATCAGGTTCAAAAACAGCGAGATCGCAGCGGAGCTCTTAGACGAAATCAACCACAAGGGAAAGCCAGATGCCACGTCAACAGGCAGGACATCCCCACCACTTGCGGTGGAATAGGGACTGTTTTTGGCTTATCAGCCGCAAATCAATCCCTATTCCACCGCAACTTAGAAATCGGCGATCAGCCCAGCGGACCCTGGAACAGCTCCTCATGCGAGCCCATTCTGACCAGCCGGATCACAGGATTAGTCTTATGCGGCAAGTAGAGAACGACCACATCGACCAAGCCATCGGATAGGTGGAAATCGATGTGGCCGTTGTAGTTTCCGCCCGGGTTTGAGAGCTCGTGGGCGCCGTACTCCGCTGGAAGCGACCCATGGGCCACAAGCTCTGCAACCGCCGCTTTAAACTCACTCTTTAGCTGCGGATGGATGCGCATCGTCCGTTTGTAATCCACCTTAAACTGAGCCTCGACTTTAATCTCAAACATCGCTAGCCCTCATCGAGGAACGATATAAGCTCATCAGCGTCGTTGAATGACGGGCTATCGTCCGGCAAAATCCCCAACTCATGAGCTTCGGCGATTACCATGGCACGCCTCGTCGCCTCGTTGGGCACTTCCGCCCTTCCTACAATCTCAAAAGGAATCTTTCGCTGATTTACCAGCTGCCGAACAGCAAGGTTGAGATACGAATTGAGACTCAAACCAACTGAGTCCAAGAACTCAGTCGCCTGTTCCTTGAGCCCCTCTTCGATGCGAACCGTCGTAGGCTTAACCGTTGCAGTAGACATACGCGACCTCCTCGCCTCGTCTTTTGCATCAGTATACCCAGTTTAGATGGCAGGCTGATGTTAAATAACATCAATCTGCCGTTCTCATTACTACAACAACAGGCACGCTCGCCCTACATCAACCCGCTCAGGGCAATGTCGACAGCTTCGTTGAGGTCGTCGGTGATGTGTACGAGCTCGGGATCGAGCGGGCTGATCATACCGGTGTCCATCACCGGACCGTTAAGCCAGTCGAATAGGCCCTGCCAGTACTCGGTACCCACCAGCACAAGCGGCATGCGCTTGACCTTGTGCGTCTGCACCAGCGTAAGCACCTCGAACATCTCGTCGAGCGTGCCAAAACCGCCGGGAAACACGATAGCACCCGAGCTGTATTTAACGAACATGGTCTTGCGCACAAAGAAGTAACGGAAGTCCATGCCGAGGTTCACGTATTTATTGAGCCCATGCTCGTGCGGCAACTCAATGCCAAGGCCAACTGACTTGCCGTTGACGCTCGCCGCTCCCCTGTTGGCCGCCTCCATGATGCCGGGGCCGCCACCGGTTATGACCGCCACGCCGCGCTGGGCGATTTTGCGGCCGACGGTACGCGCCGCCTTGTAGAGTGGATCGGTCTTGGGCGTGCGGGCGCTGCCGAAGATGGTCACCGCGGGCCCGAGCTCGGCAAGCGCACCAAAGCCGTCGACAAACTCGGCCTGGATGCGCAGCACGCGCCACGGATCAGCATGTAGCCAGTCGGTCGACTCCTCGGGCGCCAGCAGGTTGGCGTAGGTGTTGTCCTTAGGAATCATGGGGCCGCGCATGACCACGGGACCGCGGCGGTACGTCTCGTCGTAGGCAGGCTCGCCCTCGACATTCTCGTTCTTAATCATGGGTACTCCTATCGAGAAAAAGAAAAACGGGCGGGGTCGACGCCATGCGCCAAACACCCGCCCGAACATCAACCATTCGGTATGGTACCCACGATGCATCAAGTGCTTGCAAGCTATCGGTCAGCGGTCGCGCAACCGATGCCGGCGCATGCGATGCCCGGCGCCGGTTGCGCGCGGTCAATTGGCACGCGATCTCGACACCGCGCGAACTCCCCCGCAAGCACGCCCGCAGCTCTTAGTAATCCACCGCCGCAGGGCTGTTCATCCAGTCGCTCACAAACGCGCCGTAGCGGCCCTCGATAATGGCCTGGCGGGCACGCTGCATAAGGTTGAGCAGGTAGTAGATGTTGTGCATCGACAGCAGAATACCGCCGAGCATCTCCTTCTGCGTGACCATGTGACGGATGAGCGCGCGGCTGTAGCCGCCCGTGCACACCGGGCAGGTGCAGGTGGGGTCGATGGGGCCGTCGTCGTGCGCAAAGCGCGCGTTGCGGAAGTTAAGGCGACCTTCACTGGAGAACGCCGTGCCCATGCGGCCGGTGCGCGTCGGCAGCACGCAGTCGAACATGTCGATGCCCACGCCAACGCCGCGCACGAGCGTGGTAGGGTTGCCGACGCCCATGAGGTAGCGCGGCTTGTGCTTAGGCATGTACTCGGAAACCAGCGGCGCCAGCGTCTCGAACATGGTCTCGTGGTCCTCGCCCACCGAGTAGCCGCCGATGCCATAGCCGGGGAAGTCGCCGCACTCCTCCAGGTGGCGCAGCGAGCGCAGGCGCAGGTCCAGATGCATGCCACCCTGGACGATGCCAAAGAGCGCCTGGTCATCGCGGGTGTGGGCCTTATAGCAGCGCTCGGCCCACATACTCGACAGCTCCACGGCGCGCTCGACATAGGCACGCGTGGCGGGATAGCCGGGGCATTGGTCGAGCTGCATGCAGATATCGGAGCCGAGCTTCATGGCGATTTCCATGTTGTCCTCGGGCGTCCAGAACACGTGGCGGCCGTCGTAGTCGTTGACGATAAAGCGCACACCCTCGTCGGTGAGCTTGACGGCGTCGTTGTGGCTAAACACCTGGAAGCCGCCCGAGTCGGTAAGAATGGGGCCATGCCAGTTCATGAACTTATGCAGTCCGCCCAGCTCGGCGATGGTGTCCTCGCCGGGACGCATGGACAGGTGGTAGGTGTTGGCGAGCACGATCTGCGCACCGAGCTGCTTAACGGTCTCGGTGGGGATGCCCTTGACGTTTGCCTTGGTGCCCACGGGCATAAAAATCGGTGTCTCGATGTCGCCGTGCGGGGTGTGCAGCACGCCGGCGCGCGCGTGCGTCGTCGGATCCTCGGCGATCAGGTCGAATTTAAAAAGGCTCTGGTCCATAAACTAGAACTCCTTGATTGCGGTTCATACGCAGACCATTATACGGGCAACCCGCAAGAAGCACCGACTCGACAGAAACTGGCGCAAAGGGGTCATAGTCATTGGGGACGTTCTTAAACGACTAGCCGTCGGGGACAGTCTTCAACGCCATCTTGCAAAGGAGTGTCCCAATCTGCCGGCACTCAGGGACTGTCCCCAAATGCCGGCAAGAGTGTCCCCTTCGACCAGTCATTTAAGAACGTCCCCAATGACTACGTGCCAACAGCCAAGGCAACGCCGATGTTATGGTACCGACAGACACTATGACCCAATCCGAGGGCACTAAAAAGATAGGAGCCCCCGCTCGT
>DAIMBN010000014.1:0-37466 GCA_036718335.1 Coriobacteriaceae bacterium | reverse complement strand
GAGCACGAGTATCGACGAGAGAAGGAAGGGGATGAAGGGAAGGAAAGACGGCGCCTGGGCAATGGCGTAGGGCAGGAAGGAGAGGAACGGCAGGTCGTTTGCGGAGGCCGGGATATCCGCGATGCCGGAGCTGCTCAGAGCGCGGCAATATGCGAGCTCTGCGTCATTGGTCTCCTGGTCCCCCACGATGGACCCGGATTGGAAGCCCTCGTCCATGAGCGCGTAGTAGCTCTCGGCAGAGTCGAGAAAGGCGGCGTCGGTTTGAGCGGCGAGGGCGGCGTTCGCGTATCTTGCAAGCTCAGCGTCATCTTGCTGCTCTGGCGATAGGTCTGTGCCGCTGGTCTGGGGCGCGCGCGTATTGAATGCGTCGACAAAGCCCTGCATGCCCTGCTTCATAAAGAAGGGGCCGTAGATGGGTGAATTGAACGCAATGGGGACGGAAAAGGCTGCAGCAAGAACGAGCGTGGAAATCCATACGGCCTTGTCTCTTAGGATTAGTTTGAGAAGAAGTCGACAGTACATTCAGAAGCACCTGCATTCCTCAAAGAATCGTTAGATTAAAAGTAACAGATTGAATGAAGATGCGCGCGGCGGGGGCGAGGCGAATGGCTGAACGGTATCGATATGCGGGTTTAACGGCATCACATTGGCCACATAGATTTTTAACTTGCATTTCTACCCGCCCTTTTCGTAGAGTCGCCGATACGTGCTTAGCGCACCCTTGGCGCGTCCGGCAGGCTTTGCGAAATGGGATCCAGGAGACTTCGGCGCAGCATCATCTTGCGGAATGCTTCTAATGAGCCTCCCATCCTTCAAAAACAGAATCTCATCGCACAGCCTATCGACCGAATCCAAGATGTGGGATGACATGATGATGCACGTACCAGAATCGGCCAGCTTCCTGAGAATCTCGGAATGCAAGTCCACCCTGCTGGGGTCGAGCGCGTTCATGGGCTCATCTAATAGAAGGTACCGCGCGCCCGTTGCATACGCAATCGCCAGGGTAAGCTGCTGCTTCATGCCCTGGCTCAGAGTGCGGATCCTCATCTTCGCGAACTCGCCTATCTGCGTTTGTTCCACTATCTCTTCGATATCGCGAGCATGCGGCCACATATCGCAAACCATCTTGAGGTGATCTTCCGCACGCAATCCGGGATACAGCAGCGTCCCCTCACCAGGTGCATAGAAGATCATAGAACGGACCTCTCTCGCACCCGTACCCTGCACCTCATCCAGAACGATGCTCCCGTCCACGCGAGGACCCGGCAAACCTGCCATCGCACGCAGCAACGTCGTCTTTCCATGCCCGTTCGGAGCGACGAGACCGTAGACCGTACCCGGGGCAAACTCAGCGTTCACCGAATCTACGAGCACCTTCTTTCCATAAGAGATCGTCAGCGTTTGAAGGTCAATCATCGAGATCATCCCCTTTCGATCTTTGGAACACTCAGGCGCACCATCAACGGAGATACGGCGCCCAAGACCACCAGCAGAGCGCCCGATGCGCCGACGACCTCTCCAAAAGGCATCGCGTTCGTCCCTCGCCCAAGGAACCCAATCGTCCCCACCTGGGAAGCGGAATCAAACGAGGCGAATGGAGCCAGCAGCGCGACGCCCATGCCCACGCTTTCAACATGAGCGCTCAACGAACCCAACACCAAGAGAACCGCGCAAACCATTCCGGTGACAACGGGGTTGCGGCTAATCGCTGCTGTCAACGCAGCGACGACGGAAATCACGCCGTATGCCATGACCAGCAACGGAATACTGCACAACACCGCCTCCCCCACCATGGACGTTGTCGAAGCTCCCGCCCGAATGAGAGCGACGGGATACTCCGATCCACCCGCACCGTTCTTAATCACGGACACAACGACAGCGGGAACCATCGACACCAAAAGCAACACCAAGCCAAGCAGGAGAGCCAGCGCAACAGCCGTCAGAAAACGCACATGCGCTGTTGCGGGGATCTGGAGAACCAGAAGGGAACGACACTGCAGGTGGGTGCACGCGAGCGATGTGACAACCACGGGCAACAGCCAAAATAAGGAGGGAAGCGCTGCCTGGAGATACGAAAGGAGGATTAATGGGGGCATCTTCGTACTTAACTCGTAAACCTTGGGGTCCGGCAAGCTCGCGATCGACTCAAGCAGAAGGGCGCGCGCCTCCGCACGAGAAGGAGCCTCCGGCTCGATTCCGATCGATTGCAGGAGAGTCGCATCTGCCGCGCCCAGCTCACCTCGAGCGCGCTCGTACGTCGCAAGGCTTCGAAACCCCTCCGCAGGCATAGGCGCGTACACGAAACCCGAAAGAGCATCCCGCATGTCTTCCAGGGCCGCTTTGCCCTCGACGTCCATATTCGCAGCGTTCTGCTCTAGATACCGATCTATTGAACGGAGCTCCCCATCCCTATACCGAACAGCGGAAACGTTATCAGCGTCAGGAAACATCTCGACCAGAGCCGGGGCCAGCATCGTCGTCGACATTGCAATCGCGCATACGGCGAGGGTAGGAGAACGCAGGAGCAGTTTCCCCATCGTTCTTACGTATGCAACGGCGGAGGCACAAGCGCTCGAACGAGTTGCCGTTCTCGATGCAGTGAAGGAACCTCTCTCAAGACAAATCGGGGATATCGGGCACGCGCAGCCGCTCTTTCCAGCAACGCAAAGCAGGCTAATTGCCAGCACCTCGATCCCGATTGCGCATACGAGGGCAATCGCGCCACGCTCGAAGCAAAGTCCAGGCAGATTCA
This sequence comes from Coriobacteriaceae bacterium, assembly GCA_036718335.1. GTDB lineage: Bacteria > Actinomycetota > Coriobacteriia > Coriobacteriales > Coriobacteriaceae > Collinsella. The sequence goes on along the minus strand of DAIMBN010000014.1, from coordinate 34,714 downwards.
CTATCTGCGTTGTCGGGTACGGGCTATAGGCGCCGACGGTCAACTCAGTGTTCGCATACGTAAGGGGATTCAACAGGGCGAACTCACGTAAAGCGATGGATCTTCCGTAATACCCGGGAACCATCGTCACCCCCATCAGGGCACATACGAACACGATTCCAAGCGTAGGGTTATTGGCAATCTTCACGGCAAGGTGAACGACAAGCGAGATGAACGCTGCCACCAAGAATTGTAAGATGGCCGTCTGCGCGAACACCAGCCAAGCCGGTTTGATAACCGGAGTCGCATATTGAATGTAGCCTATCGGATAGAACGGCGAGCCCGGGCCATTCTTCACAAGCGCGGCGATTATCCCTGGAAGATTGATGGCGAGGACGGCAAGCATTGCAAAAACACTCGCCCATACGCTCGATGCAACAAGTCTACCCAGCTCGCCCATCGGTGCCTGGATGATGAGCTTTTCACGTTTGTTAAGACGCGCGGCAAGGAACGAGACGGCAACGGCCGTTGCGACCCATAGCAAGTACTCCTTCGATCCGTCATAATAGGTGTACTCTCCATCCGATATCTGCAGAAACGGAAGTAGGGGAGAGAGCGGTGCCAAGATAAGACGTCCCGCGGCAAGAGGGTACAGAAGCGCGGGCATGCTTGATGAAGAGGTATAGACACCGTCCTCCCCCGCATTCACAAGCGCATCCGCATAGGATGCTGACAATTCCTGCTCAACACGGGTTATTCCCGACTCGAGGTATTCGACCCGTCCGTCGATGCCAGCCGCGCTCCTGAAGACGGGCAGAGCACAAAGAACCATCAACGCAACAACGACAACACAGAGCGACCTGGAGGAGAGAAGCGACCTAAAGATCGCCTTCGAGATTTTGAGCATATTCATCGCCAACCTTAACCTCATCCAGTCGGAACAGAGGGGCCGAACAAAATGCTCGGCCCTTATTACTTGCCGGCAAAGTCAATTTAACATAAACTGTTAAAAAGTAACCTGAGTTTTTTAAATTCTTCGGAGGTTATTATGAGTTCCGACAATCGCACTCCCCGGCTTCATTCCTTCCGCATCGCATGTGCGATAGCCTCTGCGACCCTTTGCGCCACCGCCATCGCACAAGTGGCGTTCTCCTTAAAGCCAGCAATCGAAGTGCTCGACAACCCTGTAATTGCAGACTCCCCCGCGTATCCAGCCCTTGCGATCTCGACATTGGTCCCTGCCGTCATCGGTATCGCTACGACCATCCTCAGCGCCGTTCTCGTGTGGACGATCAAGAGCGGAGACCCCTTCAAGAAAGGGTCTGCGACATGCTTGAAGGTGCTCGGCATTCTCTTCGTTGTTCAAGCTGCCACCAGCCTCTACGCCGGCTCACTCAAAACCTCCGTTTCGATGTTTGGCGGCGAGGGGGCCGTCGGCGCCCAAGAGATCGCTTCATCATTCGATTGGACCTCTCTGGTTCTCGGCATCGTCCTGTTCATGCTTTCCCAGCTCTTCTTGTACGCCCGAGAGCTGTACCTCGACTCCGACGAGATTGCGTAAGGAAACGCCATGCCCGTAATTGTTCGCCTCGACAAGATCATGGCCGAGCGAAAGATTTCCTCGAACGAACTTGCCGAAAGGATTGGAACCACGCCCGTGAACCTGTCCCGCATTAAAAAAGGGCATATTCGCGGCATTCGCTTCAACACACTCGAGCAGCTATGCCTCGCCCTTCGTTGCCAACCCGGAGACCTTCTCGAAGTCATGAGCGAAGAGGATGCCCGAAAGGAGTTCGGACTCGATTGGTCCGCCGAGGATTAGAGGGCGGTCGTACTCGCCCTGCACACGGGGATGCGAATCGGCGAGGTCTGCGGCCTTCGGTGGTGCGATGTGGATTTCGAGACGGGCCTGATCTCGATCAGACACTCGGTGGCGTACGCGAAGGGAATGGGTTCGTTCATCAAGGACACCAAGACCCATGACGCCAGGGGTATCCCCATCGACCCGGTCGGCCTACTCCCCTTCCTGAAGGAGACCCACGAGATCGACTGCGGAAAGCTGCGCTTGCGCGGCCTTACCGGGGCGGTCGAGATCGGGGACTGCTACATCCTGTCGGAGCCGGGCGCGACCTTCGCGACGACAAGCTATATCCGCAGGGCGTTCAAGACGTTCTCGGAGACCAACGGCCTCATGGGCACCAACGACGAGCTGATCACGTTCCACGGCCTTCGCCACACGTTCGCAACGCAGTGGATCCGCCAAGGCGGCGATATCAAGGCGCTCCAATCGATCCTCGGCCACAAGGACGCCATGGCGACGCTCAACGTCTACGCCGACATCGAGCCCATCTCCAAAATCCATAACATGCTGCGCGCCACGCCGTGCCTTTGGCGCGGGCACCTCGGGCCGAGGGTCGATCCGGGTCCCATGTTCCAACAGAGGATCCAGGAGTCCATCGAGACGCTCCAGGCGTTCGGCTACGGCATCACCGAGCCGGACGACCGAAATATCGCCATACGCGACGTGAAGACGAACAGTTGGCTCTAGCTCACCGAGTACGCGGCAGTGTGGGCCCATCCCAACTGAGGTCACGGTGGTCCGATAGGGGCGCCGCCCGCGGCATGCGCCGCGGAGCGGTATCCCCTACCGAAGGGCGGGGATGCCCTCCGCTTCCAGTTCGGAATCAGCCGTCGGAGGCGTTCGGCTGACTGCGGGAACGGCCTGTCCGCTCAATGTGTTCGGCTGAGATCGGAAATCAACCCAACACGAGCCGGACACGCGCCAGACGGCTCTTCCCCGTACGGCCTTCCCCCTTACGCTCATGTTGCAGGCATGTAACGCCGCAGCGAGCGCGCCTTTTTTGCGCCAGACAGGTACAATGATGAACACTGTACCGTAGCGGAGCGCCCCGCGCGCGCCGCAATCACGCGAAAGGGTTTCCCATGGCCGAGATCTCGTCCTCCCGTATCGTCATCACCGTCCTTGGCAAGAACCGCCCCGGTATCGTCGCCGGCGTCACCCGTGTTCTGGGCGAGGCCAACGTCGACATCCGCGACATTACGCAGTCCATTATCGAGGACATCTTTACCATGACCATGCTGGCCGATACCGCCGAGTCCAAGCTCGACTTCACCGAGCTGCAGAAGGCGCTAGCCGAGGCTGGCGAGCTTTCGGGCGTCAACGTGTCCATCCAGCGCGAGGACGTCTTTAACTTTATGTACCGCCTGTAGCGAACAAGCCGCTCGGGGCAGCTTGACGTCATATCGTCCAAGCGCGCGGCCCCAAAGCGGACCGGAGAGGAGCGCGTATGGCCTACGACGCCAAGAAAATCTATTACCGCTTCGATGACCACTTGAGCCGACTGGTTCTGGATTACGAAGCAAGCCGCCAGATTTCGTCTGAAAGCGAAAGCCTCTACCACGGCCTGCCGACCGCCCCGTACGACGAGGACCTGTTTGTCGAGCACAATGTCAAGCGCGGCCTGCGCAATGCCGACGGCTCGGGCGTGGTCGCGGGCCTCACTCGTATCTCGGATGTGCACGGCTACAACAAGGTCGACGGAAAGGTCGTGCCCGATCAGGGCAAGCTCACGCTTCGCGGCTACAGCATCGAGGATCTGGTCAACAATGCCCAGGCCGAGAATCGCTACGGCTACGAGGAAGTCGCCTATCTGCTTATCACGGGTTCGCTGCCCAACAAGGAAGAGCTCGACGGCTTTTGCGAGCGCCTGGGCGCCTTTAGACATCTAAGCGACGAGTACGTTAAAGAGTTCCCTATGACCACGGTGTCGTCGAGCATCATGAACGTGCTCCAGCGCGCCGTACTGCTGCTCTACGCCTTCGATGCCGAACCAGACGTGATCACGCCCGAGCACGAAATCGACGTCGCCATCTCCATGCTCGCACGTCTCCCGCGCATTGCCGCCTTCGCACACATGGCCTCGGTCGCCAAGCTTCGCGGCTCCGAGGTTCACGTGCCGCACCCCACGCCCGGTCTCTCCACCGCCGAGACCATCCTACAGGTCCTGCGCGGCGGCATGGCGTTCACCCGCGATGAGGCGATGCTGCTCGACGTTATGCTCATGCTGCATGCCGAGCACGGCGGCGGCAACAACTCCACCTTCGCTTGCCGCGTGCTGTCGTCTTCGGCCACCGACCCGTATTCCGCCTACGCCGCGGCTATCGGCTCGCTCAAGGGCCCGCGCCACGGCGGCGCCAATGCCAAGGTCGTGTCTATGCACGAGGACATCCGCGCGCATGTCTCCAACTGGGAGGACGAGGACGAGGTCGCGGCCTACCTGGGCAAGATCCTCGACAAGCAGGCCTTCGACGGCACGGGCCTCATCTACGGCATGGGCCACGCCGTCTATACGCTCAGCGACCCGCGCGCCGAGGTCTGCCGCCGTTACGCGCGCTCACTGGCAGCCAAGAAGGACTTGGGCGAAGAGTTCGCACTCATCGAGCGTATCGAGCGCCTGGCACCCCAGGTCATGCGCGACCACGGCATGACCAAGCCCATCTGCGCCAACATCGACCTGTACACGGGCTTTATCTACAAGATGCTCGGCGTGCCCGAGACGCTCTTTACGCCGCTATTCGCCGTCGCCCGCATGGCCGGCTGGTCGGCGCACCGCATGGAAGAGCTCTTCTGCGCGCACCGTATCATCCGCCCCGCCTATCGTCCGGTGATCGAGCCGCTGGAGTACAAGCCGCTCGCCGACCGCTAGGACGCGGACCGTTATAGAACTCGAGCGTGGCCAGGGACCCAAGCCCTCGGCCACGCTTTTTATGCCAGTAGAAAGGATTACAGCGAATGATTGTGTTTTCCGATATGGATGGAACGCTGCTGACGAGTGATAAGCAGATGAGCGACGCCACCTGGGCAATGCTCGACGAACTCGCTCGACGTGGGATTGAGTTTGTGCCCTGCACGGGGCGTCCGCTGTCGGGCATCTTTGAGCCCATCCTCGCCCACCCCGCCGTACACTACGCGGTCTGTGCCAACGGCGCCAGCGTCTGGCAGCTCGACGAGGATACGCCCACCGACGCCTCGCGCGCCACGTGCATCTTGAGCCGTCCGCTCGACCGTGGCATTGCCCACCGCATCCATCGCATTGCCGCCGGCCACGATGTGACCTTCGATATCTTCGCGGATGGGCAGTGCTTCCTCCCCCGCTCGCTATACGGGCGTCTGGATGAGTTCTGTGGCGGCGACCCCCACATCGCGGCTTCGCTCAAGCGCACACGAACACCGATCGACATGGATATCGACAGCAAGATCGACGAGGTCGAGACGCTCGAACGCATCGCCATGTACTGGCACGACCCGGCCGATCGCGACGCCATCGCAGCAGAGCTCGACACGCTCGGAGGCATTGAGGTCACGCGTTCGTACGCCATGAATATCGAGGTCATGGGTGAGGGCGCCACCAAGGGGACGGCCCTCACGTGGTTATGCGAGCACCTGGGCGAGCGTCTCGCCGACGCCTGGGCGTTCGGCGACAACATCAACGACATCCCCATGCTACAGGCAGCGGGCCACGGCATGGCCATGATCAACGCCGAGTCCGAAGACCGCGAGGCCGCCGACGCCATCACCGAATACGACAACGACCACGACGGCGTCGCCCGCACCATCATGGCCGCCCTCGCTTAGTCGTTGGGTAGTCATTGGGGACGTTCTTAAACGACTAGTCGTTGGGGACAGTCTTCGCGAAAAAGCTGCAAGGACTGTCCCCCACTGCCGGCAGAAAAGGAACGTCCCCATCTGTCGGATTAAGCGAGACTCTCCAGCACGCGACGGAGCTCCTGCTGGACGGCGTGGTCGCGATTACAACCCACCACGCGATCGGCCACCGCTTTGAGCGCGGGACGCGCGTTTTCCATCGCGCAGCCCGTGCCGACAAAGCGAATGATCTCGTAGTCGTTCATCGAGTCGCCAAACGCCATGACCTCGTCGCGTTCGACGCCATAGTGCTCCATGAGCTGCTCGATTCCCGAGGCTTTCGACACACCGGGCTGCATGGCATCGATCCATGCGTTTCCAGAAGGCGCAAAGGTAAAGAGCTGGCCAAGCTCGCGCTGCAGTACGTAGGCACTGTCCATAACGGCACAGTCATCGCAAAAGATACTCGCCTTGATGATATTTACGCTGGGATCGGGCAGCTCCCAAATGCGCTCGGCATTGGGAAGGTCCTTATCGACCTCACGCACGAACTTGCACTCGTCATCGAGCAGGAAGGACTTGGTTCGGTCAAAGAGCGCAAGATGCAGATTGGGAAACGTCCTGACGGCTTGGGCGAGCCTTCGAATCGCCAGGTGGGAATACACCTCACGGTCTACCATCTTACCGTCGGCGTAGACTTGGGCGCCGTTAGCGGCGACAAAGTCCATCTTGTCGCGAACGGGCGCAAAGAACTCGCACAGGCGATCGTAGCGACGACCTGACGATGCAGCGAAATGCACGCCATGCTCGTGTAGCGCCAGAATCAGTTCGTAGGTCTCGGGAGGCACCTGGCCGTTTTCGTCAAGCAGTGTGCCGTCCATATCGGATGCAATCAGTTTAAACATAGAAAAGCTCCCTTCGGGCTTGATGGAATCGGACGTATATCCAAAATCACCGTACCCAAAGGGAGCTCAAATAAGACTCCGCGGGCGCAAACGTTACAAGGACCTAGCAAATAGCTCACGCGCGCCAGAGGCCCCACGGTCGCGACGTCAGGCAGCCCGCCAAAGAGTGTCCCCGACGATTAGTCGTTTAAGAACGTCCCCGATGACTAGTCGGCATAGGTGAAGGTTGTAACGTCGAACATGCCCTCGGGGCGGATGCGGAGCGTCGGGATGACCGGCAGGGGCAGGAAGATGATGCCCATGATGGGGTCGAGCGGCGGCTCAATACCCATGGCGCGCGCCTTGACCATAAAGTCGTCGTGCTGCGCAGCAACGTCCTCGGCCGCGCCTTCGCTCATAAGGCCACCGAGCGCCAGCGGAATACGCGCCACGACCTTGCCGTTGCGCACCAGCACGTGGCCGCCCTGGCCCACGGCCTCGACGGCAGCCATCATATCAGCCGCGCTGTCGCCCACCACGCACACGTTGTGCGAGTCGTGGCCGATCGTCGAGGCGATGGCACCGCCCGTGATGGTAAAGCCGCGCACCCAGCCGCGACCGATATGCTTGCCGACCAGGCCCAGGCCAGCGGGGCCGTCGCCATCGGCGCCCTCGGCCTGCAGCGACACGCCGCGGCCGTGGCGCTCGATCAGCATAATGCGGCGCAGGCCCTCGGCACTCTCGGGGCGAGCCATACCCGTGATGGCCTTACCCGGCACCACGTCGATCACGGCCTCGCCCGGCTTAAAGGCATAGTCGAACACGTCGAGCGATAGCTTCGGCAGTTTAACGGAAGCGCGCAGCTCATCGGCAAGGGCCGCAACCTCGGCCATCTCGGGTGCAATCTCGCCCACAAAGGTGCCGTCCTGCGCCACCAGAGCACCGGAGGCATATACGCGATGCGGAGCCGTGGCAAACGTCAGGTCGTTGAGTACCAGCAGGTCGGCACGCTTGCCCGGGGCGATGGCGCCACGCAGTTCGTGCGGGTCGCGGCAACCGTGGTCCAGGCCAAACGCCTCGGCCGTGGACAGGGACGCCATAGAGATGGCAACCACGGGGTCGATACCGGCCTCGACAGCCACGCGGCAGGCATTGTCAATCATACCGGTCGAAAGCGCGTCGGAGGGAGCGCGGTCGTCGGTCGCAAAGCAGCAGCGGCGGGCACGGGCAGGATTCTCCAGCAGCATCGGAGACAGGTTGGTCAGGTCATGGCTGCACGTGCCTTCGCGCAGCATCACGTACATACCGCGAGACAGCTTGTCGAGCGCCTCCTCGGGAATCGTCGACTCGTGGTCGGCGATAATACCTGCTGCGGCATAGGCGTTGAGGTCCTTACCAGCAACGAGCGGCGCGTGGCCGTCAACCTGCTTGGACGGCGTCTGGTTGGCAGCATCGATGCGAGCACAGGTCTCGGGGTCGGCCATAAAGACGCCCGGCAGGTTCATCATTTCGCCCAGACCAAAGACATCGCCTGGATGCTCGGCAAAAAACGCCTGCATATCGGCAGCCGAAATAACGGCACCGGCCTGCTCGTCGGGCAGCGCGGGCACGCACGAAGGCATCATGTACTTGATGGAGATGGGTGCGCGGCGGCCGTCCTCGATCATAAAGCGCAAGCCGTCGAGACCGGCAACATTGGCAATCTCGTGGCTGTCGGCAATGGCGGTGGTAGTACCGCGCGTCGCGGCCATGCGAGCATACTCGGCGGGACGGATGTTCGAAGACTCGATATGCAGATGCCCGTCAATAAAACCGGGAGCGAGATAGCGACCCTGGCAGTCGATGACCTCAGTTGCCTCGTAGGTGCCAGCGGCATCGTCGCGACCATCGTAGAGCACGCCGACGATTACACCGTCCTTGACGGCAACGCTACCGGGCGCCACACGCTGGCCATACACGTCGACAATCTGCGCATTGGTAAACAGCGTGTCGACGGGCACGCGCCCCTCGGCAGCATCGATCACAGACCTCATGACCTCAACGGACATACATACTCCTTTAACTGTAGAAATAACCGCGGAGCGAACAGACCTTCACCGCAGCAAACCAATAGCCATTGTATGCCCAAACGATGGGTCAACAATACGCCTCTCCGCTTAACGGCACACGCCGCTTGGCGCAATGGGGGCAGGTTACTTTGCACCAATGACAAGGAGTGTCCCAAAGTGCCGGCACAAAAGGAACGTCCCCAAGTGCCAACAACGGAAGCGCCGATGTTTTGGCAACGACAGCGAGCGGGCCGCATTTGAGACAAGGTGACGTGAAACGAAAGGGCGCTGACCTTCTGGTCGCGCCCTTGAAGTTGAACGTCAGATTGTCCAAATGCGGCCCGCGCAGCGTCGGCCGGTCCGCCGTTCGGTAGAACGGCGGAACTAAATCAACTTGAAGCCCTTGCGCTTGCCTACGGAGAGGGTGTCGCCCAGCTTGAGGGCGCTGGGATCGATGTTGTAGCTCTTGGGAGCCACGGCCTTGCCGTTGATCTTGACGCCGCCGCCGTCGATATCGCGACGGGCCTGGCCGGCGCTGGCAGAAAGACCCAGGTCCTTGAGCAGGCCGGCGAGGTAAATCTGGCCCTCGTCGTTGACGGTCAGCTCAACGTGCTTCTCGGGGAAGTCGGCAAGCTGGCCCTCCTTGAACACGCGGTCGAACTCGGCCTGAGCCTCGTCGCCGGCGCCGGCGCCGTGGTAGGTGTCGCACAGGTCGCGGCCCAGTGCGCGCTTGAGCTCATAGGGATCGGCGGAACCATCGGCCAGAGCAGCGTCGATCTTGTCGACCTCGGCCGGGGTGAGCGAGCTGGCCAGACGATAGTACTTGCCGATCATCTCGTCGGGAATGGACATGGTCTTGCCGAACATATCCTTGGGAGCATCGGTCAGGCCGATGTAGTTGCCATAGGACTTGGACATCTTGCGCACGCCATCGGTGCCCTCGAGCAGCGGCATGGTGAGCGCGATCTGGGGCTCCATGCCCATCTTCTCCATGAGCTCACGGCCGGCGAGCAGGTTGAAGAGCTGATCGGTGCCGCCCATCTCCACGTCGGCCTTGATCTGCACGGAGTCGAAAGCCTGCATCACGGGATACAGGAACTCATGCAGGGCGATCGGCGTCTGAGACTGGTAGCGCTTGGTAAAGTCATCGCGCTCAAGAATGCGGGCGACGGTGAACTTGGAGCACACCTGCAGCAGACCGGCCAGATCCATCGAAAGGATCCAGTCGCCGTTGTGCACGATGGTGGTCTTCTCGGGATCCAGGATCTTCATGGCCTGGCTCACGTAGGTCTCAGCGTTGGCCTCGATCTGCTCCTGCGAAAGCTGCGGACGGGTGGAATTCTTGCCCGAAGGGTCGCCGATCAGTGCGGTGCCGTTGCCGATGATGAGGGTGACGTTGTGGCCCAGGTCCTGGAACTGGCGCATCTTGCGCAGCGGCACAGCGTGGCCCAGGTGCAGGTCGGGGCTGGTGGGGTCGACGCCGAGCTTGATGTTGAGGGGCTCGCCCTTCTCAAGCTTCTTGCGAAGGTCGGCCTCGGGAACGATCTGCGCGGCGCCCGAGGTGATGATACGCATTTGCTCGTCAACAGACAGCATTGGGTATCCTCCTTTTGCTATAGCACCCTCGCCGAAAACGGCGGTGCTGGAAGTCCATAAACTCTCTTATGATAACAAACTGACGCGACGCGGCACTTACGACAGGAAAATCCTCGTCCTGCCGCATGCGTCAATGGCAACTGGCAGACGTGTACCGTCACGCTCGACCAGATAGCGTACCTGCCGACGACGCAAGCAGTCGCGGCAACGGACCTGTCCCGTCGCATCGGTGGCGCAGACGCCCTCGGCGGTCAGCAGGCAGTGCTCGCACACCATAAGCTCGGGACGGTCGGCGTCGACCGGACCCAAGACGTCGGGCTCAGCAGCCAGTTCGGCAATACGCTCCGCATCATTGCCGAGCAACTCGGCCGGCAAGTACACCCGCCCCGCACCAAGTCCGCGCAGCCAGGTAAGCGTGGCCCGATTCGCGCAGAACACCGGCGCCGCCACGTCAAACGTCACGCCCAGCTCGCGAGCGATCACCACCTGTCCTAGGTTGCGGCAGACGACGCGCCCGGCACGCTGCATCAGTGAGCAGGTCCGGTCAGCGTCACCCGTGCGGCACACCTCGTCAAGCACCACAACGGCGTCGGACAAATCGAGTTCTCCGCGCGGGTCGGCATCCATCAGCTGCCAAGCAAAAACCATGCGAGTGGGAACCGCGCACTCCACCAACTCCGTCGACGCACCGCCATCCACCGCAACGTCCTCAAAGGGCAGTGCCTCAACGGCACGTGCAACGGGCGCAATCGCATCCGCCTCGGCCCGCATGCGCTCCAACACCGCCGCCGTCTGATCCAACACGCCGGCGCTGCGAATCAGGTATACCTCGCAGCCCGTGTCCACCTTACGCTTGCAATGCACGACGACGCGCTTCCCCGCTGCGGCATCCACCGGGCAGGGCACCTGCGGCCAGCGCTTAGGCACATCGGGACGCGCGTCGACACACGGATAAAACCGAATCTCGAGCGTGTCACCCGCCGCCACGGCAGCGTCGAGCTCAACGGTCACCTCTTCGTGGCCCACAGCGACCAAGCGCCCCACGCGCACGCCCTGGTTAATCGCACGCTCAAAGCTCATCAGCTCGGCACCCGAACGCCCTCGCAGGTACGCATCGGTAAACCCACGGTTAAACGACCTTCCCAGCTCGCGCTCAAGCTCTTCCACGGTACCGGGGTCCCACGCGCCGTCGCGCAGCATATCGAGCGCCCGGCGCCAAACCCGCACCACGTTGAATACGTAATCGGGGTTCTTCATGCGCCCCTCGATCTTGAGCGACGCAACGCCGGCATCTACAAGCTCGGGCAGATGCGCAATACCCAGATAGTCATGCGGACACAGCAGACGATCTCCCTCGACGGCGACAACGCTCTGTCCCGCCTCGTCCACTAGGTCGTACGCCAGACGGCACGGCTGCGTGCAGTCGCCGCGCATCGCCGAGCGCCCACGCCGCAGGGCCGAGAACTCGCACGCCCCCGAATAGCCGATGCAAATCGCACCGTGGCAGAATACCTCGATGGGCACGCCCGTGGCACATAGCGCCGCAATCTCGTCGACCGTCAGCTCGCGTGCCGTCGTCACGCGCTCGACCCCAAGCTCATCGGCGGCAAGCCGCACGGCGCTCTCGCTATGAGCGCCCGCCTGCGTGGACAGGTGAATCTCGACCCCGGGAATCGCCGCGCGCAGCGCGCAGGCCAACCCGGCATCGGCGACAATCAGAGCATCGGCGCCCAACTCCAGTGCATGAGCTCCCAACGCCACCGCGTCGGACAACTCATCGTCAAACACGAACACGTTGAGCGTTACGTACACACGCACGCCATGGGCATGCGCCACGGCGCAGCCGCGCGCAAACTCGTCATCCGTAAAGCCATGGGCGCTCACACGGGCGTTAAAGCCGCCCAACCCCGCATAGATGGCATCGGCACCCGCGGCGATGGCCGCAAGCATCTGGTCGAGTCCGCCCGCCGGCGCCAGCAGCTCGGGCAGCGCCGCACCGGCAGCATCCAATCCAGTCTCGTATTGTCCGCTCGGCCCCATCGTCCGAATCGCCATCGACAAACTCCTTACCAAGGTATGCATTCACTCTGAAAAATGCCGTCTTCCAGCATACACGAGGCCTCGCGCGCCCCGTTTGGTTTATCGTGTAATAACTTATGTCCATCCTGCCCCGACGGCACATCCACCGTCCGGCACGACATACCTGGAGGTCAATATATGGGTCCTCGCCAACGACAGGGACGCAGCCGTTCAAAGACGCATGCTCTGCCCATAATCCTGCTCTCGTTTTTGGGCTTTTTGCTTATCGCGGGCGTGGCGTTTGGCATCGGCATGGTCGGCAACGTCAACCGCTGGCTGTCCGATCTGCCCGACTACACCGACGCCAACGCGTATCTGGTGAGCGAGCCCACCGAGATCGTCGACTGCAACGGCAACAAGATCGCGAGCTTCTACACGCAAAACCGCAAGTCCATCACCAAGGACGAGGTCTCCCCCTACGTGCTGCAAGGCACCGTTGACGTCGAGGACGAGCGCTTCTACGAGCACGGCGGCATCGACCTGTGGGGTATCGCGCGTGCTGCGGTGGCAACCCTCGGCGGCGGGCACGAAGGCGCCTCGACTATCACCCAGCAGCTTGTGCGCAACACCATCCTGCAGGAGGAGCAGTTCGACTCGACCATTGAGCGTAAGGTGCGCGAGGCCTACATCGCCATCAAGATGGAGGACATGTACTCCAAAGACGAGATCCTCATGATGTACCTCAACACCATCTATTACGGCCACGGCGCCTACGGCATCGAGGCCGCAGCCGAGACCTACCTATCCAAGAGCGCCGCCGACCTCACCCTCAGCGAGGCCGCGCTGCTCATCGGCCTTCCCAACTCGCCTTCGCAGTACGACCCCACGGTCAATCCCGATCTGGCACTGTCTCGCCGCAACAAGGTTCTCGACAACATGCTGCGCCTGGGCCACATCACCCAGGAGGAGCACGATGCCGCACAGGCCGAGCCCATCACCCTCAATGTGACCGAAATCTCGGGCAGCGGCGTCGACGTTTACTCGCAGCCCTACTTTGTCTCCTACGTCAAGCAGCTGCTGGAGCAGGAGTTCTCGACCGACGTGCTCTTTAAGGGCGGCCTGACCGTCAAGACCACCATCGACCCCACGATGCAGCAGGTGGCAGAGAATGCCGTCCGCGAGCAGCTCGACACGCTCTCGCTTGACGGCCTGGACATGGGCATGGTCGTCGTCGACCCCAAGACCGGCTACATCAAGTGCATGGTGGGCGGCTACGACTACAACGCCGACGAGAACCACGTAAACCATGCCACGGCCAAGCGTCCCGTCGGCTCCACCTTTAAGGCCTTTACGCTGGCAACTGCCATCCAAAACGGCATGAACCCCAACGTCACCCTCAACTGCAACTCGCCGCTCAAGGCCAAGGGCACCACGACCGAGGTCCAAAATTACGCCAACCAGAGCTATGGCAACATCACGCTTAAGCAGGCGACGGCATACTCCTCCAACACCGGCTACATCCAGGTGGCGGAAGCCGTCGGTAACAGCAAGATCATCTCGCTCGTCAAAAAGCTCGGCATCGACCCCGCCAAGGACAACATCGAGGACGTTCCCGTCATGACCCTCGGCACCGGCTCGATCTCGCCGCTCGAGATGGCCGCCGCCTACGCGACGTTTGCCAACGGCGGCTACTATCGCCAGCCGATCGCCATCACCGAGATTGACTCTCGTACCGGTTCGGTGCTGTACCAGCACACCGACAATCCCTCACAGGTGCTTACCGAGGGCGAGGCCGCCGCGGTCACCGATGTTCTGTCCGGCGTCATGAAGGGCAGCGGTACGGGTGCTGCCGGCGCCCTGAGCGTCAACCAGCCCTATGCCGGCAAGACGGGCACCACCGACAACACCACCAACCTGTGGTTCTGCGGCTATACCCCGCAGCTGGCGTGCGCCCTGTGGACCGGCTATTCCGCGGGCGAGATCCCCATCCAAAAGTACGGCACGGACCTGCTGGGCGACAGCACCAACCTGCCTGTCTTTAAGCGGTTTATGAACACCGTTCTGACCGGTACCGAGCGCGAGGAGTTTGCGACCGGAACGGCGCCCACCTACAAGAACAACAGCGTCTGGAAGTTCTACGGCACCAATAACACCAAGAAGTCGGAGAACGACGACAAGGACGAAGAGGAAGAGGAAGAGGAAACCACCACAACGACTACCACGACGACCACGACCACCGAGACCACGGGCGGCGACACCACCGGCGGCACCGGTACGACCGGTGGCTCGACGGGCGGCTCCACTGGTGGTTCGACCGGCGGCGATGGCGGCACGCCTACGCCTACGCCTACGCCTACGCCCACTCCCGACCCCTCGCCCACGCCTGACGATACGGTCGGCTAAGAAATACGCGACTAAAGCCAACAAGGCCCCGAGCAGCTTATTGAACTGCTCGGGGCCTTTTAGTTTGAAGCGACCTGGTGGGCGGTCTTTATACCGGCAAACAAAAAAGGGGTACCGACCAACGTCGATACCCCTTACAAGCCACTATGTAAGCGCACACAATGCCGAGCGCACGACCCGCACGCCTACTTGCGAGAATTGCTCAGCTTATTGATCAGCGCCTCGAGACGCTCGCCGTCCTCGGCCGTCTGGGCAATAACCAAAATCGTATCGTTGCCGGCAAGCGAGCCAAGTACATCGGGCAACTCTGCCGCATCAACGGCGGCGGCGATGCCGGAAGCCGTGCCAGGCTGAGCCTTGATCATAACCAGATTATCGGTACGCAGAACGCCCGTTACGAGCTCGGAAACCATACGCTGCAGGTGCAAGTCCTCTGCCAGAACATAGATGCCCTCAGGGAGCTTACGCAGCCCCATGTCGGCAATATCGCGAGAGACAGTCGCCTGCGTGCAATCAAAGCCCATAGCACGGAGCTCATCAACCAGCACGCGCTGCGTGCGGACATCCTTATTGCGCACAATATCTCTAATGGCATCCTGGCGCCCATTGCGTTTTTTAGCCATACAAACCCTCTCTCCAAAAGATGGCGGAGACAATCAATCAGTGCTTGAATAGTTTAACGCTATTTGAAGGCTTTTGTGTATAAGAACGCATTTCGAAACAATTCTATGCAAGTTTGTTTCGTAATGAGCCGTTTAGGCGGTTTTTGCGCCCGTCCGGTTAAGAAAAGCTGCCAGATGCGTACACATCACGCAGCGCGCGGGCTTAGCGCTGGCGATCGGCCCAAACAACAGACCCAGTCCCCGATGGTTGTCCTTGAGCGCGGCGACCATCTGACGGGTTCGAGGCGCCTCGAGCATATCACGCATGCGGGCGGAACGCTCGATTGACGACACTCCATGCGGGCTCAGACACAAATTCTCGATGCAGGCAACCAGTCCGACAAAGTAGAACTTTTGGCTTGCCAGCTTGAGCCGACCACCGCTATCTGCTTCCGAGAGTGAGTCCGCAAGCTCGTCGAGCGCTCGGGTGTCATCGGATACCTTGGCATACATGGTGGGATCAAAGGCATCTGTAAGCTTAGGCGCTACCGCGTGGAAATAAGCGTCGCCGCATCCGGAGACACGCTGCGCCTGCGAGAGCGCGCATGCCATAAACCCAACTGTACGAAACGCCTTGTCGCACAAAAGGCATGCCTCAAACAGCGGACGGCTATACATCACGCCAGAGGTCTGAGCGACTAGGCCGCCCAAAATCAACTGGGGCAGCCCAGTCACCATAGAAGACTCGTCTTCTATGGCAATAGAGGCAGCATCCAAGACGCGCGAATGACGCTCGCGATGCGCATCGTATCGATCGAGCGACACCGAGGGGAGCACAATGTCTGCCGCAGTATCGCACGCGATATCGACCATCTTGGAAAGGGCCTGCGGAGCAAACCACTCATCGGCGTTCATGGCGATGATTTGAGAGCCGCGCGAGGCATCAAAACCGGCACGAAGACAAGCGCCGCGCCTCGCGTCCTCGACGTCAATCAAATCAATATGGATGTCCCTGTCGGCAGCAACTTGAAGCGAATGGCGCACACCGGGCGCAGCATCGCGGCAGACAACGACAATCTGCAAATCATAGAGGTCTTGGTTCTGGATACTCTCGAGCGCACGCATCGCATAGCTGGACGAACCTTCTACCACAAGGATCACCGAAAGTCGCGGATGCGAACAACGTCGAACCAAGTTTTCCATCCTCTCGATAGCACCAAATCAAACTGTCGTTCATGGTACACCCGAGCTATAAAAGCAACGAGCCGCCTAACATGTTGCACGCCAAGAACAGATGTTTCACACGCGCAGCTCACACATAGTATGTGCAAGGCACGGACGCGCCGAGCACTCCCCTAGTCGAGAACGACAAGCTCGTCGGGGCCGTAATCCACACCCATAAACGTAAGGCCGC
The DNA here is from genome assembly GCA_036718335.1 of Coriobacteriaceae bacterium. Taxonomy (GTDB): domain Bacteria; phylum Actinomycetota; class Coriobacteriia; order Coriobacteriales; family Coriobacteriaceae; genus Collinsella. The sequence goes on along the minus strand of DAIMBN010000014.1, from coordinate 18,104 downwards.
AGGCAGGCGCCGTGGGACCCGCAGCGGTTCGGTCACGGGCGTCAATAACCTCGCGCATCCACTGGGGATCGCGACGATGCATGCCAATCTCCACGAGCGTTCCTACAATGGTACGCACCATCGAGTGCAAAAACGCATTGCCCTCGATAGTGAAGATCAGGATATCCTCGCCAAAAGCGACCTCGTGACCAAACTCCGCACGCATCACGCAGCGGTGCGTGGGCTTGCCCACAGCAGAGGCAACCTTGCAAAAGCTCTTAAAGTCCTGCTCGCCCAAAAGCGCAGGGCAGGCGGCCGCCATCGCATCGACGTCGAGGGGATAGCGATGCCACCACACCGCACCGCGCGAGAGCACGGGGCGCGCATCGCGATCGGCAATACGGTACGTATACGTACGGGACCGCGCGTCAAAGCGGGCAGAAAAGCCCCTACGGGCCTTGTAGACCTCGTTTATGGCGATATCTTTGGGCAGGAGGGCATCCATAGCCCTCAGCCACCTACGGCGCGTCAGAGCAAGCTCAGCGTCCGTTACGGGCACGCTAATGTACTGGGCCACGGCATGCACGCCTGCATCGGTACGCCCCGCGCACGTCAGATCGATCGGGCGGCGAAGCAGCGTCTCGATGGCTCGACGTAGCTCACCAGCAACCGTCATCTGGCCCGGCTGCTCGGCAAATCCGCTATAGGACGAGCCATCATAGGCAACACGGAATACAAGCGTGGCATCGAGCTCAGGAATCGAATTGAAATCAGACGGCGCGGTCATGGGCGCTCCCAACAAACAATCAACGGTATCGCGACAAAAAAAGAGGGGTACGCGAACGTACCCCTCGAATATAGCCTATGCAGACGGATTGTCTACTCAGCGGTCTCCTCAGCAGGAGCCTCCTCGACGGCCTCGACCTTCTTGGGAGCAGCGGCCTTCTTGGGGGCCGGAGCAGCCTTCTTGGCCTTAGGCGTGCAAGGCTCGGTGACGAGCTCCATGATAACGATAGGAGCGTTGTCGCCCTTACGGTTGCCGAGCTTCATGATGCGGGTGTAACCGCCGTTGCGGTCCTGCCACATGCCCTGGGCAGCCTTGTCGAAGATCTCGGCAACGAGCTGCTTATCGCCGAGCTTGGCGATGGCCAGACGACGAGAGTGCAGGTCGCCCTTCTTGGCCCAGGTGATGATCGGATCGACGACCGAACGCAGCGCCTTAGCGCGGGTCTCGGTGGTCTTGATGCGGTCGTTTTCGAAGAGGGCCTTGGCCAGGCTCTTCTTCATGGCCTTGGTGTGGCTCGCATCGGTGCCGAGCTTCAGGCCCTTCTTAACGTTGTGACGCATGGTCTAGTTTCTCCTCAAATATGCGAAGCATTAAGCCTTCAGGCTCAGGCCCATGGACTCAAGCTTGTCCTTCACTTCCTCGATCGACTTAACACCGAAGTTACGGATGTTAAGCAGATCGTTCTCCGAGAACTCAACGAGCTGACGGACCGAGTGAATGCTGGCGCGCTTAAGGCAGTTGTAGGAACGGACGGAAAGGTCCAGATCCTCGATCTGCTTGTCCAGCTCGGCGTTGTCGTTGGTGACCTCGGGAGCGAAGATCGAAGCCTCCTCCTCGACCTCGGGGGTCTCGGCAAGGTTCATAAAGGCAGCCATATGCTGGTTGATGATATTGGCAGCCTGGACCACGGCGTCGCGCGGAGCGATGGAGCCGTTGGTCTCGATCTCGAGGACAAGGCGGTCGTAGTCGGTGTGCTGACCGACACGGCAAGCCTCAACGAGCTTGGCGCAACGGGACACCGGCGAGTACAGCGAGTCGACGTGGATCACACCGATGGGATCGTTGTCGCGCTTGTTAGCCTCGCCAGAGACATAACCGCGGCCATAGCCGATGCGCATGCTCATGGTGAGATGGCCACCCTCGGTAAGCGTAGCGATGTGCTGCTCGGGGTTGACCAGCTCAAACTCGGACGGAATAAAGAAGTCCGCACCGGTGACCTCGCAGGGGCCGTCAACAGAAATGGTGGCGGTCGCCTCGTCGGTCGTGCCGAGAGCCCTGAAGACAAGACCCTTGACATTCAGGACGATGTCGGTGACATCCTCGACCATGTTAGGGATGGTCATGAACTCGTGCTGTGCACCATCGATCTGAATAGCCTCGACGGCGGCACCCTCGAGCGAGGACAGAAGTACGCGGCGAAGGGAGTTACCCAGCGTATCGCCGTAGCCACGCTCGAGCGGCTCGACGGAGACACGAGCAGACGTCTCGTTGATCTCTTCGACCTGAACCTGAGGCCTAATGAATTCTGACATGTATTACCTCCAGCCTCAGCAGCCCGGATGGACTACTTAGAGTAGAGCTCGACGATGAGCTGCTCGTTGATATCACCGCTGATCTGCTCACGCGTCGGCAGAGCGAGCACGTTACCAGACAGCTTCTCGATATCGACCTCGAGCCAGCCAGGGACCTCAAAGCGCTCGGAGGAAATCAGGGCCTCCTTGATGGGGAGGAGGTCACGGAACTTCTCGCCGACAGCGACGACGTCGCCGGCCTTGACGCGGTAGGACGGGATGTCCACGCGCTTGCCGTTCACGGTGAAGTGACCGTGACGGACGGACTGACGAGCCTCTTTGCGGGTGCGGGCGAAGCCAAGACGGAAGACGACGTTGTCGAGGCGAGACTCAAGGATGATCATGAGGTTCTCACCGGTGACACCGTTCATCTTACGGGCCTTGTTGAAGTAGCCGTGGAACTGCTTCTCCAGAACGCCATAGATGAACTTGACCTTCTGCTTCTCGCGCAGCTGCATGCCGTACTCAGATTCCTTGCGACGGCGCTTGGGCTGACGGATAGATTCCTTCTTGCTGCTGTAACCGAGCTCAGCGGGATCGATCCCGAGCTGACGGCAGCGCTTAAGAACAGGAGTCCTGTCGATTGCCATATTGATACGATCCTTTCAGTTACACGCGGCGACGCTTCTTGGGGCGGCAGCCGTTGTGCGGAATGGGGGTCTTGTCCTGGATGCTCGAGACCTCGAGGCCAGCAGCCTGGAGGGAGCGGATGGCGGTCTCACGACCGGAGCCGGGGCCCTTGACGAAGACGGAAACCTTCTTCATACCGTGCTCCATGGCCTGCTTGGCAGCAGCCTCGGCAGCCATCTGGGCAGCGAACGGCGTGGACTTACGGGAGCCCTTGAAGCCCACCTGGCCAGCCGACTTCCAGGAAATGACGTTGCCCTGGGGATCGGTGATCGAAACGATCGTGTTGTTGAACGTAGAACGAATGTGAGCCTGGCCCACGGAAATGTTCTTACGGTCCGCGCGCTTCAGACGGGCAGCGCGAACGTTCTTCTTAGCAGTAGCCATCTATCTAGCGCTCCTTATTTCTTCTTCTTAGCACCGATCTGACGCTTCGGGCCCTTGCGGGTACGAGCGTTAGTGTGGGTGCGCTGGCCGCGGACCGGGAGGCCCTTGCGGTGACGAAGGCCGCGGTTGCAGCCGATGTCCATAAGGCGCTTGACGTTCTGGTTGCGCTCACGGCGGAGGTCGCCCTCAACCATGATCTGGTTCTTGTCGATATAATCGCGGATGGCGTTAACCTCATCCTCGGTGAGGTCCTTAACGCGCGTATCCACGTTAACGTTGCACTCGACGCAAATCTTCGTCGCAGTGGTGCGGCCGATGCCGTAAATGTAGGTCAGACCGATCTCAACGCGCTTCTCACGCGGGAGGTCGACACCATTAATACGGGCCAACGTAGTCTCCTCTCTTAACCCTGACGCTGCTTATGACGGGGGTTCTCGCAAATGACGAGGACCTTGCCATGGCGCCTAATGATTTTGCACTTATCGCACATCTTCTTGACCGAAGGACGTACCTTCATCGTTCTTCCTTTCGGTAGCGCTCAAACTACTTCCCTACTATCTACTCGCCCAGCCGCAGGCGTTTAAAACTATGGCTGGTCTTCACACACAATCCGACCGTAGGTTGAGCTAAGCCTGCAGTCGGAAATGGAGTGCGTGTATACGTGCCGCTATTTGTAGCGATAGGTGATGCGGCCGCGGGTCAGGTCGTACGGGGAAAGCTCCACGACAACCCTGTCACCGGGGAGAATACGGATGTAATTCATTCGGATCTTGCCAGAAATGTTGCACAGAACCGAATGACCGTTCTCGAGCTCGACCTTAAACATGGCGTTGGGCAACGGTTCCTTTACCGTACCCTCGAGCTCAATTGCGTCTTCCTTCTTCACAAGCAATCATCTTTCTCTAGAAAACGACAGCGATTGAGTATTCTACAACACGTATGCACGCATCGTAATAACTTCGTAATGGCTCCACAACTAAGTGGAACTTGTTACATTTCTCCGCCTTGGAGCGAACACCAAGCACCTTGGGCATCCGTGGTGAGAATCACCGGACCGTCATTGGTAATGGCGACGGTGTTCTCGTAGTGCGCGGCGGGCAGGTGGTCGTTGGTCGTAACAATCCAACCGTCGGAGCCCGTGCTCACATGGTTGGAACCCATCGTAACCATCGGCTCGATGGCAATGACCATGCCGGCCTGGAGGCGAACGCCCCTCCCCTTCTTTCCGTAGTTAGGAACGTTGGGGTCCTCGTGCATCACGCGGCCAATGCCATGGCCAACATAATCACGAAGCACGCCGTAACCGTGAGACTCGGCGAGGGACTGAACGGCATAACCGACGTCCCCGATATGGTTACCGGGAACAGCCTGCTCGATGGCAGCCTTAAGGCAATCGCGCGTGACCTCGCACAAAGCCTTGGCTTCGGGCGTGGGGGTGCCGACGAAAAACGTCCATGCGTTATCGCCGACCCAACCGTCGACAACGGCTCCCGTATCGATGGAGATGATATCGCCATCGCGCAGGATCATGTCAGGGTTGGGAATACCGTGGACCACGGCATCGTTGATCGATGCGCAAATGGTCCCCGGGAACCCGCCGTAACCCTTAAAGGCAGGGGTGCCGCCATGCATGCGGATAATCTGCTCCGCGAGCTGATCGAGCTCAAAAGTCGAAACGCCGGGGCGCACCATGGCTCCAACGTGGCGGAGCGCCATCTTAGATAGCGCTCCTGCCTTCTTCATCTGCTCGATTTGCGTTGCAGACTTAATCTTGATCATAGACCGAGAGCCTCTTTGACATCCCCGTACACGGTCTCGCGAGCCTGGTCACCGTTGACCGACTTGAGCAGACCCTGGCCACGATAGTAGTCGACGAGCGGGCTCGTGGACTTCTCGTAGACGTCGAGACGGTTCTTGATGGTCTCGGGCTTGTCGTCGTCGCGCTGATACATCTCGCCTGCGCACTTGGGGCAGGTGGCATCGGCAGCGGTGCCGGTGTAACCGCAGGCGCGGCAGGTGCGACGCGAAGACAGACGATCGATAATGACCTCGGGGGCCACATCGACCAGAAGGGCACAGTCGATCTCGCGACCCATGGCGGAAAGCTCGGAATCGAGCGTCACAGCCTGGGCGGTGTTGCGCGGGAAGCCGTCGAGGATGAAGCCCTGCTGGGCGTCATCGGCGGCAAGGCGCTCCTTGACAAGGTCGATCACGAGCTGGTCGGGAACGAGCTCGCCAGCGTCCATGTACTTCTTAGCCTGAATACCAAGCTCGGTGCCACCCTTGACGGCAGCACGCAGCAGGTCGCCCGTGGAAATATGGGCGACGCCAAACTCGGCGACGAGCTCCTGTGCGACGGTGCCCTTACCGGCACCCGGAGCTCCGAGCAATACGAGGTTCATGAGCAATCCTCCTCTAGCCTATTTAAAGAATCCATCGTAATCATACATCTTGATTTGGCCTTCGAGCTTATCGACCGTGTCGAGCACGACGCCGACCATGATGAGGATGGACGTGCCGCCAAATGCCTGGATCAGATGGTTACCCGTGAAGGAGAAGATGATCGAAGGCACGATGGCGATGAGCGCCAAAAAGACAGCGCTGGGAAGCGTGATCTTGTTGAGCGCGTTCTTGATGTAGGCCGCGGTAGCCCTACCCGGACGGACGCCCGGAATAAAGCCGCCCTGCTTCTTAAGGTTATCGGCCGTGTCATCGGGGTTGAACACCATGGAGGTGTAGAAGTACGCGAAGAACACAATGAGGACAACGTTAAGCACCCAGTTAAGCCAACCGGTCGAAAGCGCGGAGGCAACTGCCTGAATCCAGCCGATGCCGGGGAAGAACACGGCAATCTGAGCCGGGAAGTACAGCAGCGCCGAAGCGAAGATGATCGGCACGACACCCGCGGTGTTGACCTTGATGGGCAGGTAGGTGGTCTGGCCACCCATCATGCGACGGCCCACGACGCGCTTAGCGTAGGAGACCGGGATGCGGCGCTGGCCGCGCTCAAGGAAAACAATCAGCGGGATAACCAGCAGGATGATGGCGCAGATGATCACCATGGTGATGATGCCACCGGCGTTACCCTCGGTGCTGGAGAAGATAGCCTGCGGCAGACCGGCCATGATGTTCGCGAAGATGATCAGCGACATGCCATTGCCGATACCGCGCTGGGTGATGAGCTCACCAATCCACATGATCAGCATAGCGCCCGCGGTGAGCGTACCGACGATCATGAGGTCGAAGATGATCTCGGGAGCGCCGGCGCCATTAAAGCTGATGCCGAAGCTCTTAAAGAGGAAGAGGTAACCCACGGAGTTGAGGATTGCCAGAGCCAGGGTGAGGTAACGCGAATACTGCGTAATCTTGGTCTGACCGACCTCGCCCTCGCGGGCAAGCTCATGCAGGGAAGGCACGACGGCCTGGAGCATCTGGAGGATGATCGAGCTGGTGATGTAAGGCATGATGCCCAGCGAAAACACCGACACATAGCTCAACGCGCCGCCAGAGAAAAGATTCAGGAGGGCCATAGCACCTGCGGCGACCGAATTGTTATCGGTCGAGAAAAGGCCCAGCATCCCCTGGAAGGGAATGCCGGGCACAGGAACGTGCGCACCAATGCGGTACACGACGAGCATAGCTATGGTAAAAAGAATCTTTTCGCGCAATTCTTTGATGCGGAAAGCATTCTTAAGACCATTTAGCACGGCAGCTCGACCTTTCCGCCGGCGGCCTCGATCTTGGCCTGCGCAGAAGCGCTGACCTTGTCGACCTTGACCGTGAACTTCTTGGTGAGCTCACCATTGCCGAGCACCTTGACGGGCTCGAACTCGCTCTTGGTGATGCGAGCGGCCTTAAGAGCGGCACCGTCGATCACAGCGCCGTCCTCGAACTTGCGCTCGAGACGCTCAACGTTAACAGCGGTGTACTCGATACGACGGGGGTTACGGAAGCCCGGAAGCTTGGGCAGGCGCATAGCCAGCGGAGTCTGGCCACCCTCGAAGCCGGCACCCTTGGTGCCGCCAGAGCGGGAACCCTGGCCCTTCTGGCCGCGGCCAGAAGTGGTGCCGTGACCCGAAGAATTGCCACGGCCGACGCGCTTGCGGTTCTTGGTGGAACCGGGCGCGGGAGTAAGATCGTGAAGCTGCATTTGCTACTCCTCTACAATCTCGACAAGGTGCTTGACCTTGAAGATCATGCCGCGGACGGACTCGTTGTCAGCAATCTCGCGAACCTCGCGGATCCTGTGGAGACCGAGGGCACGGACAGTACGGACCTGGTCCTGCTTGCAACCGTTGGTGCTGCGGACCTGCTTGATCTTGATGGTGTCAGCCATGCTTAGTTCTCCTTACCGACGAACATCTCGGAGACCGTCAGGCCACGGCGAGCCGCGACGTCCTCAGGGCTGGAGAGCTCCTTGAGGCCCTCGACGGCAGCCTTGATGATGTTGAGGCCGTTGTCGGTACCGAGGGACTTGGACAGGACGTTCTTGATGCCAGCAAGCTCGAAGAGGGGACGCACAGCGCCGCCGGCGATAACGCCGGTACCCTCGACAGCGGGCTTGATGATGATGCGGCCGGCACCAAAGTGACCGAGAACCTCGTGCGGAATGGTGCCCTGATCGGTCACCGGCACGTGGAACATGTTCTTCTTGGCATCGAGAGACGCCTTGGAGATGGCCATGGGCACCTCAGCGGACTTGCCCATGCCAACGCCGACGTTGCCCTTGCCGTCGCCAACGACGACGAGAGCGACGAGGCTCATGCGACGACCACCCTTGACGGTCTTCGACACGCGGTTGATGTAAACGACGCGCTCCTCGAACTCGGAGGCCTCGCGCTGCTGCTTCTGATTACGAGCCATGTGCTACATACCTCCTAGAACTCGAGACCGGCGGCACGAGCACCGTCGGCGAGGGCCTTGACGCGGCCATGGTAGATACGGCCACCGCGATCGAAGGCGACCTTGGTGATGCCGGCCTCGATGGCGCGCTTGCCAACGAGCTGACCGACCTTCTCCGCAGCCTCCTTGTTCGAGGTGTGGGTGCCCTTAAACTCGGCCTCGAGGGTCGAGGCAGAGACGAGCGTCAGGCTGGAGCCCTTGCTGTCGTCGATGATCTGGGCATAGATGTTGGCGTTAGTACGGGTCACGCGAAGACGCGGACGCTCGGAGGTACCCGAGACCTTGCCGCGAACACGACGCTGACGACGCTTGAGGCCTTCCAGCTTCGCCTTATGCTTGTTCATACGTAAACTCCTAAAAAGGTTGATCTTGCCAGCACCTGACGGGGTGCTGGTCTTATGCGAGTGAGTCGGTTACGACTACTTGGCGGCCTTACCCAGCTTGCGGCGGATGTGCTCGCCAACGTAGTGGATACCCTTGCCCTTGTAAGGCTCGGGAGGACGATGGCCGCGGATCTCAGCGGCGATCTGACCGACCTGCTGCTTGTTGATACCCTTGACGTTCACGTGGGTGTTGTCGGGAACCTCGAAGGTGATGCCCTCGGGAGCCTCGACGATCACGGGGTGCGAGAAGCCCAGGGAGAACTCGAGGTTCTTGCCCTTCTGCTGCACGCGGAAACCGACGCCGGCGAGCTCGAGCTTCTTCTCGAAGCCCTCGGAAACGCCAACAACCATGTTGTGGATGAGGGCACGGGTGAGGCCGTGGCGGGCACGGGTCTCACGCTCGTCGTCGGGACGGGAAACGGTGAGGACGTTGTCCTCGACGTTGATAGCGAGCTTCTCAAAGACATCGAGCTCGAGCTGGCCCTTGGGGCCCTTGACGACAACGTTGTTGCCGTTGACTGCCACTTCGACTCCGGCGGGAATCTGGACAGGCTTATTACCGATACGAGACACGGTGATCTCCTTTCCTTCTACCTACCGAGCGAATTACCAGACGTAAGCGATGATCTCGCCGCCGACGTTGTGCTTGCGAGCATCGCGGTCGGTCATGACGCCATGGCTGGTGGAAATAATGGCGGTACCAAGGCCACCGCGGACGCGGGGCATGTCGGCAACGCCGGTGTACTTACGCAGGCCCGGCTTGGAAATGCGGCGGATGCCGTTGATGACCTTAGCCTTCTTGGGACCATACTTAAGCGTGATGTGCAGAGTCTTCTGGGGAACGGTGTCCTCGACATCGTAGCCCTCGATGTAGCCCTCCTCGTGCAGAACACGAGCGATCTCGACGAGCTTCTTGCTGCTCGGCATGGAGACCGTGGCCTTGTTCACAGAGTTAGCGTTACGGATGCGCGTAAGCATATCTGCGATCGGGTCTGTAAGGTTCATACAGATTCTCCTTCGTTCTTGATGAACACGTGCTCTTGGTTCTTCGCCGCCCTTAACGGCAAAGCCTTTTTAGCGCGTTTTCCCTGTTCCAAACTGATGCTTGAAACGCTGGTAGTGACTTACCAGCTGGCCTTCTTAACGCCGGGAAGCTCGCCCTTGAGTGCAAGCTCGCGGAAGCAGACACGGCACAGGCCGAACTTGCGGTACACAGAGTGCGGACGGCCGCAGCGCTGGCAGCGCGTGTACTCACGAGTAGAGAACTTCTGCTTGCGATTGCACTTGACGATCATCGATGTCTTAGCCACTTATATCCTCCTCACATAGAGTATTGTTCGCCCCAAGCGCCGCCCCCTTGTGGGAACGGCGCTTATAGGGCAGGTGAACCTATTTCTTGAACGGGAAACCGAAGGCGTCCAGAAGGGCCTTGGCCTCCTCATCGGTGTTGGCGGTGGTCACGAAAGTGATGTCCATACCACGCTGGTGATCGACGGAGTCGAAGTCGATCTCGGGGAAGATGAGCTGCTCGGTGACGCCCATGGAGAAGTTACCACGGCCGTCGAAGCTCTTGGCGGAGATGCCGCGGAAGTCGCGGATACGGGGGATCGCGACGGAGGTCAGACGATCGAAGAACTCCCACATACGGTCGCCACGCAGGGTAACCTTGCAGCCGATCGGCATACCAGCGCGCAGGCGGAAGGTAGCGATGGACTTGCGGGCACGGGTGATCATCGGCTGCTGACCGGTGATGGCGCGCAGGTCGCGCACGGCACCGTCGATGGCCTTGGAATCGGTAGCGGCCTCGCCGACACCCATGTTCACGACGATCTTCTCAAACTTGGGGATCATCATGACGTTCTCGTACTGGAACTTGTCCTGAAGCTGCTGCTTGACCTCGTTGTTGTACTTGGTCTTCAGACGCGGCACATACTTCTCTTCTGCCATTGTTCACTCCTTCTTGGGGTTTTAAGCACGGGGCGTGGCCACGATGGGTTGTCCTCGTGCCTCCTGGCTGCATCCGCGCCGCTCATGGCATTTTGCGGTTTGGACTCGACGCAGCAGGAGCCGACAAAACAATCGGTACTATACGCGCATCGGGAGCGTATTTCCAGAAAAACCTCGTCTGCCTGCACAACTCCACAACTCCCCCGCACAAATGGGTCCCAAAAAGCTGTTGCGGTGAAATAGGGACTGTTTGGCGGCCTAACAGGCTTAAACAATCCGTATTTCACCGCAACTTATTGGTGGGGATGCGATTAGCGCTTGCGGGGGACGAGCTTGGTGCGGCGCAGGTGGATCATCTCGGCGGCGATGGAGATGGCGATCTCCTCGGGGTCCTCGGCCTCGATGGCAACGCCGATCGGAAGGTGCAGCTCGTCGATCTGGTCCTGCGTAAAGCCTTCCTGCTCCAGGCGGGCGCGCACAAAGGCCGTCTTGCGGCGCGAACCCAGACAGCCCAGGTAGGCAGGCTTGGCACGCATGGCCTGAATCACCACGTCGATATCGGACTTGTGACCCGCCGTGGCGACGACCACCAAGTCGCGCGGACCGATGGGACACAGCTCGCTCAGGTTCTTGTAATCGACCAGGCGACGATCGTAGACACCGGGCACCCATTCGGGCGTCAACGTGCCGGGGCGGTCATCGCAGGCCACGACGGCAAAGCCCGCCGCCGTGAGCACGCGCGCCGTCGCGGCGCCCACGTGTCCGCAGCCAAAGATGTAGGTCAGGCCCTCGGGGCAGAGCGTCTCGACGTGCGCCGCGGGAATCTCGGAGGCGGCGTTAGTGTAGGTGACGTTACTCCCCTCCTCCACCAGTGAAAGCCCGGGGCAGCCCGCAATGGTGCGGCGCGATTCCTCGCCATGGTACTCGGCCACATCGCCCTCGAGCGCGCTCGCGATAAACGGTTCAAAGTCGATGACGAAGTCGCCGATGCGCCGATAGACCAAGACGTCGGCAATTTCCTGGAACAACGGTGCCTGGGTCGCATCCAGATGTAGGTAGCACAGGCAGATGGCTCCGCCGCAGATCATGCCGGTATCGGAGTTCTCGCCGCCCATGGTGTAGCGGACCAGACGCGATTGCCCCGCGGCCAGCAGCTCTCGCGCCTCGTCCAGCGCAAAGAGCTCGATCTTGCCGCCGCCGATGGTGCCCGCCTGGCTACCGTCGGCAAAGACGGCCATCCAGGCGCCCACGCCGCGCGGCGACGACCCCGCCGTGCCGGCTACGACCACGAGCTCGCACGTCTCGCCAGCACGCAGGGCGACAAGCGCCGCATTCACAACATCGAGCTTTTCCATTGCCGCCTTCTATCCTCTAAAGATATCGGTGAGCATAGCGAGTGCCTCGAGCACGCCGCCGCCGACCGACGTCGCCTTGTCCGAAATGTAGTTGATATAGCTGGCATCGCCACGCGGATCGACATCGGCGCATTTAAAGCCCTCAGTCACCTGCACGCCGTTCGCCAAAAGCCCGCGCAGGCAGCCATCGATCTGCGTGCACATGGGCGTATCGTCCGCGTAGCCAATCACGTCTCCGGCGCTCACGATGTCGCCGATTGCGCGGTCGGACCGAAACACGCCGGCGGCGGGGCTGTGGATAACGCGCTCCTTGCCATAGCCGGCGATCACGCCCGGCACGCCCGTGTTGGGCTGGGGCGAGCCCTGGGTAATGACGCGGCCCAAAAAATGCCCGCGCATGGTCTCGACCACGGCGTCGCAATCGACCGGCGCGGTAAAGCCCGGCCCCACGGCGATGACGGTAGGCGCCATGTCGCGCGTGGTGCCCAGGTTGCGCTTGGCCAAAATCGCGTCGACCACAGCTGCGGGTTTAAGCTCATCGAGCATCTTGGCCTGAGGGTCCACCACGACGGCAACATCCCCCGCTTGGGTAATCTCGAGCGCCTCTGCCGGCGTCTGCGCCAAGCGAGCGCGAATGCCCTCGACCTGGACCTCGCCCAGGCGAATAGCCTCGCAAAAACTGATTGTGCGGCGGATGCACGTGGGAACCGCGATATCGGCCATAACGACCGACACGCCGGCGCGCACCAAGCGAGCGGCGACACCCGTGGCGATATCGCCGGCGCCGCGAACATAAACGAGCATTCCCGGGGCACCTCCCTGTGCTACGGTTTGAGCAGAGCAAAAGCGGCTCGACCGCTACTCTGATGATTATTTATTATCACAGTATTATACGGCGGTGAACAGATGGAAACGGTTAGCGGCAATCTTGCCTCGGCGCTCAGGATCGAGCCGGGCATTACCGCGATTATCGGCAGCGGCGGCAAGTCGACGTTGCTGAAGACGCTGGGTCTCGAGCTCATGCGCGCCGGCGGCAGGGTGCTTCTCTGTACCACCACGCACATGTTTCCCGTCGCCGGCGTGCCATGGGACGGGTCGAGCCGTCGCCTGAACGCCGCGCCTTGGAAGCCGGGGACCCTGCATGTTCCCGGCTGTACCTGCGAGGCATGCGCGGGCATGAGCCGCGGAAGTATCTGCCAGGCGGGCGTTTTGGACCCGGAGACAGGCAAGCTCTCCTCCCCTGCCGAGCCGCTCGACCAGCTGGCGCAGCGCTTTGACTACGTCCTGGCCGAGGCGGACGGCAGCAAGCGGCTCCCGCTCAAGGCCCACGCCGCCTGGGAGCCGGTGATTCCCTCTGGCACGGCCAACATCGTCTGGATCGCCGGCGCCTCAGGGCTCGGCAAGCCCATCAACGAAGCCGTCCACCGCCCCGAGCTCTTTTGCGAGCGTTGCGGCTGCGAGCCCACCGACACTGCCACCCCAGAGCGCGTCGCCATGGTGCTCAATGCCGAGCTGCGGATGCTGAACCTCAACAATGCCCGCATCATGCTCAACCAAGTCGACACGCTTACCGACCCAACGATGGCAGATCGCTTCGAGGCAGTCCTCGACCGTCCCATCATCGCCACCAGCCTCAAGGGGTAGCTAATTTGGGACGGGGCTCTTTTAGCTACCCCATGTTGAGAGAAAAATCATCAGGCAGGCAAGGGTGGCTAAAAGAGCCCCGTCCCAAATTAGCTACCCTGGCGGCCTTCCTGCTAGCGGGGCACGTAGCGGCCGGGCTGGGCTCCGGTGGGCTCGCCATCGCGTGCCGCCAGCACGCCGTTCACAAACACGGCCTTGGCGCGGCCATGCGCCTCAAAGCCCTCGAGCGGCGTGTAGTCCACGGCCTGATGCTGCGTCGCCGCGCTAATGGTCCAGCGCGCCTTTGGATCCCACACGCACACGTCGGCATCGGCACCCTCGGCAAGACAGCCCTTGCGCGGATACATGCCAAAGACGCGCGCCGGGTTCTCACTCATCAAGCGGCAGAGGTCCTCGGGTCCCAGCTGTCCCTCAAAGCTCGTGGCAATCGCGACGGGACGATGCTCCACGCCGGGCCCGCCGTTGGGAATCGCGCGGAAATCGTCGCGCCCGCGGTCCTTTTGCCCGTGCAGGTTAAAGCTGCAATGATCGGTCGCAATCGTATCGATCTCGCCGGCCACAAGCGCCTCGCGCAGTGCCGCACGGTCACCGGCATGGCGCAGCGGCGGGCTCATCACGTACTTGGCGCCCGCAAAGCCGTCCTCGCCCTGCTCCAGATAGCAGGTGTCGTCAAGCATCAGATATTGGGGGCAGGTCTCGACATAGATATTCTTCTGCCCGCGCGCTTTGGCAGCACGAATGGCCCCGAGCCCCAACTTGGTCGAAAGGTGCACCACGTTGACTGGGGCGTCGCCGGCCAGGTGCGCCAGATACAGCAGGCGGCTCACGGCTTCGGCCTCACACACGTCCGGGCGGCTGAGCGCATGCCCCTCGGGCCCATGAATCCCCTGCTCGTACACGCGCTTCTGCAGCTCATTCACCAGCGTACCGTTCTCGCAATGCACGCACAGTATGCCGCCAATACGCTTGAGCTCCTCGAGCACCTCGAGCGTCTCGGCATCGTCCAGGCGCAAATGATCGTAGGCAAAGTAGGTCTTAAACGACGATACGCCCGCCTCGCGCATAGCCGAAAGATCGGCGCGGTTGCGTTCATTCCACTCGGCGAGTGCCATATGAAAGGCGTAGTTGGCCGTGCAGGTTCCGTCGGCACGGCGATGCCACTCGGCCAAGGCATCGGGCATGGTCACGCCGCGATCAGCCGTCGCGTAGTCCACGATGGTCGTCGTACCGCCGCAGGCAGCCGCACGCGTGCCGGTTTCAAAGCTATCGGCTGTCCAATCCATGCCAGTCCAGCACTGCATGTGCGTGTGGCCGTCGATAAAGCCGGGAAACACCCAGCAGCCCGCGGCGTCCTCGACGGTATCGCCCTCGGCCGGCTCAATCGCCGCGGCAATCCGCACAATCTTGTCGCCCTCCATGGCAAGATCGGCGCGGCGAAGCCCCTGGGGCGTCACGAGCGCGCCGTTTTTGATGATGATCATGTTGCTCCTTATTGATTAATACAGTTGGCCACGCGATCAAAATACGAGTAGGCCGCGATATGCTCCGTTATGCGTCGCTGTCCCTCTGCGGTATCGACATCCCACAGCTCGTAGGCACGCGCCTCGACCAGCACCACGTCGGTACGGTCCTTGAGAATCGAGCCCCCGCCGTCCTTGCCCTCAAGACGCATGAGTGCATCGAATAGTTCCGCCGGAAAGAGCACCGGGCTCGAAGGCTCACCGTTGCACGCCAAGCGCACCGGATGTTTGCGGCCACGCTCGTCAAACGCGCGAACCATGGCCTCAAAAGAGTCCGTGCTCACAAGCGGCTGGTCGCCCGGCAAAAAGAGGCAACCTTTCCAGTTGCGTTCGACTCCCCACGAAAGGCCCGCACGGACGCTTTCGCTGCGCAGCTCGCCATCGTGCAGAACGCACGGGCAATGCTTGTCCTCGCAAATCTGAGCGACCTCGGGCCAACGCGTCGAAACCACGACGTCAAAGCCCCGGGGAACCGAATCGATGGCCCGGGCAATCAGCGGCTCGCCATAGATATCGGCAAGCATCTTGTTAGAGCCAAACCGCTTGCCCTCGCCCGAAGCCATAATGACGCATCCAAGTCTCATGGTGATACCTCCCCCGAAACCATCGTACCCATAACTCGCGCCGCGGGCATCCACATCGAAAGCGCTTATCCCGCACGCCCGCGATGCAAAAAAGGGCACCCCGCCGGTTGGCAGAGCGCCCCCTTTACATGGCTTACCTCAACCCGGCTTTAGGCCTGGAGCCAACGGGCGGTGTTGCGCTCGTCGAGGGCCTTGAGGGTAGCGGCGGGATCGGCAACCTTCTGCAGGAACATCATGGCAGCGATGGCGTACGGCTTGTAGCTGGCCTCCTTGTACATGCCCACGCGGTGCATGTCGAAGACGTCGGCGTTAACCTCGCCGTGCTCACAGGAAACACCGGAGATGTCGGCGGGCAGCGGGTGCATAAAGATGGTGTCTTGGCCGTTGGCAGTCTTCTCCATGAGCTCGGTCGTGGAGCACCAGTCCTGATGGGTGGCGTTCTGGGCGAGCAGCTCCTTCTCGAGCGCTGCGATGCCGGCGTCGTCGCCCTCGGCGTACAGGTTGGTGCGCTTCTCCATGGCGGCAAACGGAGCCCAGCTCTTGGGGATCACGATGTCGGCGCCCTCGAAGGCCTCGGCCATGGTGTTGACCTGCTTAAAGGTGGTGCCGGACTCGGCGGCGTAGCCCTTGGCGCGCTCGACGACCTCGGGCATGAGGTCATAGCCCTCGGGGTGAGCCAGGGTGACGTCCATGCCAAAGCGGGGCAGCAGGCTGATCAGCGACTGCGGGCAGGACAGCGGCTTGCCGTAAGAGGGCGAATAGGCCCAGGTGACGGCAACCTTCTTGCCCTTGAGGTTCTCGAGGCCGCCAAACTCGTTGATGAGGTAGAGCATGTCGGCAGAGGACTGCGTGGGGTGGTCGGAATCGGACTGCAGAGAGATGAGCGTGGGACGGTGATCCAGAACGCCGTCCTCGTAGGCCTGCTGCACGGACTCGGAGACCTCGGCCATGTAGGCATCGCCCTTGCCGATGTACATGTCGTCGCGGATGCCGATGACGTCGGCCATAAAGGAGATCATGGTAGCGGTCTCGCGGACGGTCTCGCCGTGAGCGATCTGGGACTTCTTCTCGTCCAGGTCCTGCAGCTCAAGGCCGAGCAGGTTGGCGGCCTTAGAGAAGGAGAAGCGCGTACGGGTGGAGTTGTCGCGGAACAGGGAGACGGCCAGGCCCGAGTCGAAGATCTTGGACGAAACGTTGTTCTCACGCAGCTCGCGCAGGGCGTCAGCGACGATGTAGAGAGCCTTGAGCTCATCGGTGGTCTTGTCCCAGGTGTGCAGGAAGTCGCTGCCGTACATACCCTTAAAATCGAGGCCGTTCAGCTGCTCGACGAGTTCGGTAAACTTAGCGTCCATGGAAATGTCCTTTCGAAAAGATGAAACGATCGCAATGAGTAGATGTGCTCCGGCATGCGCGTGTGGCTAGAACATGCAGAGCACCATGACGAGGACCCGCCACCGTTGAGGAAGCATGGGAGATAACGACCGCGGGCCCCAAGTCAACAGGGGGTGCCGGGGACACAAGCGGCCCCCGGCTCAACAAAATCGAGGAATGGGACTAGTCGATCTTGTTGTTGGTCAGACCGGCGCGGAACACGGTGGCGTCGCCATCGGCCTGGCTCGGATCGTAGAGGTTCAGGGCAGCCACGTACATGGCGGCAGCGGTGACCAGGTCGTCCTTGTAGGTGACCTCGTTGGGAGCGTGAGCCTGAGACTCGGCACCCGGGCCAAAGCCCACGCAGGGGATGCCATAGCGGCCCTGGATGGAGACGCAGTTCGTGGAGAAGGTCCACTTGTCGCACAGCGGACGACCGGTGCGCTTGTCCATGCTGGGCTCGCAGCCGATGCGCTCGTCACCGAACATGGCCTTGTGGGCGTCGACGAGGGCCTTGACGTGCGGAGCGGTCTCCTTGTTGATCCACGTGGGGAAGTAAGCCTCGGTCTCGTAGACCTCGCCGGTCCAGGACGGACGGTCGTACATGTACATGGAGACCTTCACGTCGTCGCCGTACTTCTTGGCGGCCGGCAGGTTGCGAATCTCGTCCAGGCAGGACTCCCAGGTCTCGCCGGCGGTCATGCGACGGTCGATGGAGATGGCGCAGGAATCAGCCACGGCGCAGCGGCTGGGGCTGGTGTAGAAGATCTGGCTGACGGTGCAGGTGCCGCGACCCAGGAAGCGAGCATCCTCGAAGTGCTCGGGATTGTACTTGGGGTCGAGCATCTTGACGAGACCCTTGATGTCGGTCGACTCGTCGCAGCCGTTGTTGTTGAGGGCGCGGACGTCGGCGATGATGTCGGCCATCTTGTAGATGGCGTTGTCGCCGCGGTCGGGAGCGGAGCCGTGGCAGGAGGTGCCGTGAACGTCGACGCGGATCTCCATGCGGCCGCGGTGACCGCGATAGATGCCGCCGTCGGTAGGCTC
>DAIMBN010000067.1:1702-6714 GCA_036718335.1 Coriobacteriaceae bacterium | reverse complement strand
AGCCGAAGAGCACTTAACGTGCTCTTCGTGCGAGCAGGACTGTCCGCAGCAGCGAGCAAAGGTAAGAACGCCCCGCCCCAACCCAGCTAACAAAGGAGCTGATATGTGCGATTGCACAGATCATAAGGACGAGATCCCTTCCTACGACGCGCAGGCCATTGAGTCCCGGTGGATGAAGGCCTGGGAGGATTCCAACCTCTTTGCTGTCGACACCGACGACAGTAAGCCCAAGAAGTACGTGCTCGAGATGTTCCCGTATCCGTCGGGCGACCTGCACATGGGCCACGCGCGCAACTACACCATCGGCGATGCCATGGCCCGTCAGGCTCGTATGCGCGGCTTTGACGTGCTGCACCCCATCGGCTTTGACGCCTTTGGCCTGCCCGCCGAGAACGCCGCCATCAAGCACAACACGCAGGCTGCTGCCTGGACGTATAAGAACATGGACCAGGCGCTCGCCACGATGAAGCGCATGGGCTTCTCCTACGATCTGGATCGCATGGTCAAGACCTGCAGCCCCGACTACTACCGCTGGGGTCAGTGGATCTTTGAGAAGCTGTGGGAAAAGGGCCTGGTCTACCGCAAGAAGAACCCGGTCAACTGGTGCCCCACCTGCAAGACCGTTCTGGCCAATGAGCAGGTCACCGAGGGTAAGTGCTGGCGCTGCGGCACCGAGCCCGAGAAGCGCGACCTTGAGCAGTGGTACTTCAAGATCACCGAGTACTCCCAGGAGCTGCTCGACGACCTGGAGAAGCTCCCCGGCTGGCCCGAGCGCGTCAAGCAGATGCAGGCCAACTGGATCGGTCGCTCCGAGGGCGCCGAGGTCGACTTTACCCTGTGCGACCAGGATGGCGAGCCCATCGAGGGCGATGAGGGCAAGATCACCGTCTTCACCACGCGTGCCGATACCCTTTTTGGCGTCTCCTTCTTTGTCCTGGCTCCCGAGTACGCCGGCCTGCACGAGCTCGTCGAGGGCACGGAGTACGAGGAGGCCGTCACTAAGATCGTCGAGGACTCCAAGCATATCTCTGCCGTCGAGCGTGCCCAGGGCACCCTCGAGAAGCACGGTGCCTTCACGGGCCGCTATGTGGTAAACCCCGTCAACGGCGAGAAGGTCCCCGTGTGGGTTGCCGATTATGTCGTTGCCGACTACGGCACCGGCGCCGTCATGGCCGTTCCCTGTGGCGACCAGCGTGACTTTGAGTTTGCCCGTAAGTATGATCTGCCCATCGTGCCGATCATCCTGGACGATGACGATCGCGCTGCCGTCGAGGCCAGCGGCGAGACCATCGATACCTTCCATGCCGAGACCGTCGACTGGGATTGCGCCCACGCTGCCGAGGGCACGCTCGTCCAGTCCGGCAAGTACACCGGCATGCGCGGCGGTAAGCACTCCGAGGGCGAGGCTGCCATCGTGGCCGACCTCGAGGCCATGGGCTGCGGTCGTCGCAAGGTCGAGTTCCGTCTGCGCGACTGGCTCATCAGCCGCCAGCGCTATTGGGGCAACCCCATCCCGGCCATCCACTGCGAGCACTGCGGCATCGTGCCCGTGCCCGAGGATCAGCTGCCGGTGACGCTGCCCGAGAACCTGGACCTGGGCGCCGGCGAAACCCTTGCTGAGTGCAAGGAGTTCTACGAGACCACCTGCCCGGTCTGCGGCCGCCCGGCCAAGCGCGAGACCGATACCATGGACACCTTCACCTGCTCCAGCTGGTATTACCTGCGCTATACCGATCCGCACAACACCGAGCTGCCCTTCTCCCGAGAGGCCGCCGACCGTTGGATGCCCGTCGATAACTACATCGGCGGCATCGAGCACGCTATTTTGCACCTGCTCTACAGCCGCTTCTTTACCAAGGCACTGCGCGACCTGGGCCTGCTGAGCGTGGACGAGCCCTTCACCAACCTGCTGTGCCAGGGCATGGTCAAGGACGAGAACGGCGACACCATGTCCAAGTCCAAGGGCAATGTCGTGCCCCCGAGCTCGGTCATCGAGCCCTACGGCGCCGACACAATGCGTTTGGCAATCCTGTTTATCGCCCCGCCCGAGAAGGACTTCGACTGGGATCCCAAGGCCGTCGAGGGCGCCAACCGCTTCATCAAGCGCGCCTGGCGTATCGTTTGGCAGCTCGTCCAGTCCGGCGACGCCAACGTGGCCTTCGACAAGTCCGCGCTCGACGAGGTTGCGATGAAGCTCTATCGCGAGCGTCACCGCACCATCGCCAAGTGCACCGAGGACTTCGATCGCGGCCAGTTCAACACCGCGATCTCGGCTGTCATGGAGCTCGTCAACGCGGCGAGCGCTTACCTCAATGCCACTGAGGGCGCTTCCCGTGACAAGGCGCTGTGCTATGGCGTGGCTAAGGACATCGTGAGCGTCCTTGCTCCCATCTGCCCGTTCTGGGCCGACGAGCTGTGGCACGAGGCCCTCGGCTGCGAGGGTAACGCCTACACCGCCGCCTGGCCCGAGTTCGACCTGGCCGAGTCCGTTGAGGACACGGTGCAGATCGTGGTCCAGGTGCTCGGCAAGGTCCGCGGCCGCGTCGACGTTGCCCGCGATGCCTCCAATGAGGATATGCAGGCTGCCGCCGAAGCCGCCGTCGCCAAGTGGCTCGAGGGCAAGACGGTCGTCAAGGCCATCTGCGTGCCCGGCAAGCTGGTCAACCTGGTGGTCAAGTAAGCATTGCGCGCTTAACTGACGCATAAAAGACGAGGGGCGATCCGATTGGGTCGTCCCTCGTTTTTCATGTACCTGCCCTGATGTCTGCGGTCAATTGTCCTATTCTTGTGGAGAAGCTGTGCGCACGCTGACCTGCAGATTCGTACTGTGCTTGCACGTTTCCGCAGCTATTGGTATAGTTTGCTTGCAAATGAAGTTGTAATTGAAAGAAGTGGGGTTTCGGCCCCGCTTCTTTTTTGTATGGATGGAGGTGCCGCAATGGTCAAGACTAAGACCGAGCAGGCGATCATCGACGCGCTCGAGGCCGTCGCTCCCCAGCACGATGTCGACATCGTCGACGTCGAGCTCGTGGGTGCCACCAAGGCCCCCTGCGTGCGCGTGCGTATCGAGGGTGCCGAGGGTCAGAGCCTGTCGCTCAACGACGTCACGGCCAACACCAAGTGGGTCGGCGATGTGATTGAGGAGCTCGATCCCATCTCTTCGAGCTATACGCTCGAGGTGTCGAGCCCGGGTATGGCGCGCCCGCTGCGCCGCCCGTGCGACTTTGCCCGCTTTGTGGGCGAGAACTGTGAGCTCACCTCCACCGCCACCGAGGGCTGTCGCAAGTACGCCGGCAAGATTGCCGCCGCCACCGAGACGAACGTGACCCTCGAGCTCGAGGACGGCGAGTCCGTTACCCTCGATTTCTCTGATGTTAAAAAGTGCAAGTTGAAGCCCACCTACGACTTCAAGCCCGCGAAGGAAGGAAAGTAAGATGACAGCATCCGACATGATGTCCGCCCTGATGGAGCTTTGCCAGGAGAAGCACATCGACCAGCTCTACCTGATCGACCGCCTGGAGCAGTCGCTCGCCAAGAGCTATGCCGAGATCCTGCATCTTGAGTGGGGCGCCAAGGTGACCATCGACCGCACCACCGGCAAGATCTACGTCTACCGCCTGGAGCCGATCGACGATTCCATGGACGAGGAGGGCAACTTCACCGAGTTCGAGGAGATCGACGTCACCCCCAAGAACACGAGCCGCATCGCTGCCCAGCACGCCAAGGCCGAGATCAACGCCATCGTGCGCAACTCCGCCCGCGAGCAGATCTACGAGGAGTTCTCCGGCCGCATCGGTGACCTCATCAGCGGTACCGTGCTGCAGTCCACGCCCGACTTCACGATCGTCAAGATCCGCGAGGGCGTCGAGGCCGAGCTGCCGCACTTCGACCAGCGCCGTTACGAGAACGAGCGCAACGAGCGTCCGATGGGCGAGCGCTACCTGCACAACCAGCACATCAAGGCCGTGATCATCGACGTTCGCGACCCTAACTCCAACCTGCAGCCGGTTCGCGGCGAGCACAGCCGTCCGCCGATTGTCATCTCCCGTACCCACCCCGAGCTCATGCGTCGTCTGTTTGAGCAGGAGGTGCCCGAGATCTATGAGGGCACCGTCCAGATCAAGTCGATCGCCCGCGAGCCCGGCCAGCGCTCCAAGGTCGCCGTCCACTCGCTCGACGACCGTCTGGATCCCGTGGGCGCCTGCGTCGGCCCCAAGGGCAGCCGTGTTCGCGCTGTCGTGGGCGAGCTCCGCGGCGAGCGTGTCGATGTCATCCTGTGGGATGCCGATCCTGCCGTCTACGTCGCCAACGCTCTGTCGCCCGCCAAGGTCACCCGCGTCCTCATCGACGAGGAGAAGGCCTACGCCGGCGTCATCGTGCCCGACGACCAGCTGTCCCTCGCCATCGGCAAGGAGGGCCAGAACGCCCGCCTCGCCGCGCGCCTGACCGGCTGGCACATCGACATCAAGTCCGAGACGCTTGCCGCCGACATCCTCAAGAACGTTCCCGTTCACGAGGAGCCCGCCACCGACCTGATCGGTGACGAGGAGGACGAGGACGTCCGTCGTTGCGAGTACGTGTCCGAGGACGGCATCCAGTGCCGCAACCAGGCTCGTCCCGGCTCCCGTTTCTGCGGTGTCCACGACACCGACGCCTTCGATGATGCGGAGGACCTGATCTAGCGCGCGGTCGCGCCGGGCGGGTCCCGGCGCGTCTCCCACGCTCGTTCAGTCTCTAGGCACCCAAGGTGCCAGAAAGGGTAGGTGAAGTCATATGGCAAAAGTCCGTGTGTCCACCCTGGCCAAAGAGTTCGGCATGACCTCCAAGGAACTGATGGGTCATCTCGCCGATATGAAGATTCCCGCTAAGTCCGCTTCCTCCACCTTGGAGGACGCCTATGTCGCCATGGTCCGCAAGCAGCTCGCCTCGGTGATCGAGGCCCGCGCCCAGGAGGTCGAGGCCGCCAAGCAGGCCGAGGAGCAGGCTGCCGCCGCCGAGGAGGCCGCTCGCGC
>DAIMBN010000067.1:0-1692 GCA_036718335.1 Coriobacteriaceae bacterium | reverse complement strand
CGAGAAGGCCCGCGAGGAGGAGCGTCGCCAGTTTGCCGCAGCCCAGGCTGCCGAGGAGGCTGCCCGCGCCGAGGCCGAGGCCAAGAAGAAGGCCGAGCAGGAGCGCCTTGCCCGCGAGAAGGAGGAGGCTGCCCGCGAGGCCCAGCGCCGCGCCGTTCCCGCTTCCGACTCCGGTTCGCGCTTCCGTTCGCTGCTCGACCAGATTGCCGCACAGGAGACCGTGCTCAAGGAGAAGAAGGACGCTGAGGACAAGGCCAAGGCCGAGCGCGCCGCAGAGCGCGGTAACCGTCGTGGCGGCAACAACGACCGCCGCGGTGGCCGTCGTAACGATCGCAACGCTTCCGACAACAACTCCGAGCGCAATGCCTCCGAGAGCCGTCCGCACAGCCATCGCACCAACGCCAGCAACAACGTCGCCGCCGGCATGGACTTCCCCAACCCCGATAAGCAGGGCAAGGGCAAGAAGCGCAAAGGCGGTCACAACAACGAAGAGGACCACTACAGCCGCATGGCTCGCGAGGCCGAGGAGTACAGCCGCGAGAAGGTGCTCGAGGAGGCTCGTGCTGCCGTCGAGGAGGCCTCTCGCGAGTCCACCGGTCGCCGCAAGAAGCGCAAGGAGAAGCGCGAGCGCGAGGCTGCCAAGGCTCAGGAGGAGCGCAAGATAGAGGAGGCGCTGGCCCAGGGCGTGAACCCCGAGGACCTCGACGCCATCAAGGTCTCCCAGGGCGTTACCGTCCAGGAGCTTGCCGAGGCGCTCGACGTTCCGGCTAACGACATCATCAAGCGCCTGTTCCTGCTGGGTACGCCGCTCACCATGACGCAGTCCATGTCCGACGACCTCGTCGAGCTCGTCGCCGACGACCTGGGTCGTCAGATCAAGATCATCACCCCCGAGGAGGAGAACACCTTCTCGTTCTACGACGATCCCGCCGACCTTAAGCCGCGCGCTCCAGTCGTCACCGTCATGGGCCACGTCGACCACGGTAAGACGTCGCTGCTCGACGCTATCCGTCACACCGGCGTTGCTGCCGGCGAGGCGGGCGGCATTACGCAGGCCATCGGTGCTTCGCAAGTCATGATCAACGACCGCAAGATCACCTTCATCGATACCCCGGGTCACGCCACCTTTACGGCTATGCGTGCCCGTGGTGCCAAGGTGACCGACATCGTCATTCTGATCGTGGCTGCCGACGACGGCGTCATGCCCCAGACGGTCGAGTCGATCAACCACGCCAAGGCCGCCGGCGTTCCCATCGTCGTTGCCGTCAACAAGATCGATAAGCCCGGCGCCAACCCCGACCGCGTGCGCCAGGAGCTCACCGAGTACGGCGTCATCCCCGAGGAGTGGGGCGGACAGAACATGTTCGTCAACATCTCGGCCAAGCAGAAGATCGGTATCGACGACCTTCTGGAGACCGTGCTGCTCCAGGCCGACGTGCTCGAGCTCAAGGCTAACCCGGACACCTTTGCCTCCGGCAACGTCCTCGAGGCCAAGCTCGACAAGGGCCGCGGCTCGGTCGCTACCGTGCTCGTGACCCGCGGTACCCTGCACGTGGGCGATACGCTGGTCGCTGGCCTTACCTACGGCCGCGTCCGCGCCATGCTCGACCCCAAGGGTCGCGCCGTCACCGAGGCCGGTCCCTCCGACGCTGTCGAGATTTTGGGCCTGCAGTCCGTGCCCAACGCCGGCGA
>DAIMBN010000066.1:0-6942 GCA_036718335.1 Coriobacteriaceae bacterium | reverse complement strand
GTATCCTCAATGGTGAGGCCCAGGTCTTTGAGCTGGTCGCGGATGGCGTCGGCCAGATCCCAGTTCTTGGCGGCACGGGCCTCGGCACGGGCCTCGAGAATCTTGGCAGCAGCCTCGTCCACATCGTCACCCGTGTAGGCAACCAGACCGGCGGCAACGCCCAGCAGTCCCAGCGGCAGCTCGACCTTGGGCTCGGGAAGCTCGACGCCAAACGTGCCGAGCAGCCCGGTCAGCGTATCGGCGGCAGCCAGGACTGCGGCCTTGTCGGCAGCATCGCCCGCCTGCTCCAGATACTGGTTGCACTCGGTGACAAAGCCAAAGACGGCACCCATGGCACCGGCGGTGTTAAAGTCGTCGTCCATGCACTCCTTAAAGGTGGCACGGGTCTCGGCGGCCTTGGCGGCAAACGCCTCGGATGCTGCCTCATCGGCATCGGCCGTCGCATGGTTCGCGGCCCAGCGCAGGTTCTCGACCGTACCAGCAATACGCGTGAGCGAATTCTCGGCACCCTCCAGGCGCTCCCAAGAAAAGTCGAGCGGCGAGCGATAGCTCGTCTGCAGCATCAGCAGGCGCAGGGCGGCAGCGGAGTGCTGCTCGAGGACCTCGGCCAGCGTAAAGAAGTTGCCGAGCGACTTGGACATCTTCTCGCCGTCTACCAGCAGCATGCCCGTGTGCATCCAGGTGTTGGAGAAGCCCTGGTGCCAGGCGCAGGTGGCCTGGGCGCACTCGTTCTCGTGATGCGGGAAGGCAAGGTCGGAGCCGCCGCCGTGGATGTCGATCGGAGTGCCCAGGTAGCGATGCACCATGGCGGCGCACTCGGTGTGCCAACCGGGACGGCCCTCGCCCCAGGGGCTCGGCCAGCTGGGCTCGCCGGGCTTGGCGGCCTTCCACAGGGTAAAGTCGAGCGGGTCGTTCTTGTCCTCGTTCTCCTCGATACGCGCACCCACCATAAGGTCGTCGATGTTGCGGCCCGAGACCTGACCATAGTTGGGATCGCTGCGCACGGCAAAGTACACGTCGCCGTTATCGGCTGCGTAAGCGTGGCCCTGCTCGATAAGCGTCTTGATCATGGCGATCATGGGGCCGATCTCCTTGGTGGCGCGGGGGCGCACATCGGGATCGAGCACGTTGGCAGCGCGCATGACGCCGATGAACTTGTCGGAGAACTCCGTCGCGACCTCGGCGGCCGTACGGCCCTGCTCGTTGGCGCGCTTGATGATCTTGTCGTCGACATCGGTGAGGTTCTGGGCGAACGTGACCTCGTAGCCGCTCGCGATGAGCCAGCGGCGAATCACGTCAAAGCTGATGAACGTGCGGGCGTTGCCGATGTGGATGTTGTCGTAGACCGTGGGGCCGCACACGTACATGCGGACCTTGCCGGACTCGATGGGCTGGAACTCTTCCTTTTTATGGGTAGCGCTGTTGTAGATACGCATTCGTTACTCCTTAACGGTTTTCTGTAGCAGGCAGACGGCCCAGGCGCCGATTCCCTCGCCCTGGCCTTCCCAACCGAGCTTTTCGGTCGTAGTGGCGGCGACGCCCACGTTTTCGACGTCAACGCCCAGGGCATGGGCAAGGTTGGCGCGCATGGCATCGCGGTGCGGGGTGATCTTGGGTTGCTGGCAGGCAATGGTGCAATCGGCATCGACAAACTCGAAGCCCAGCTCGCGCGCATAGTCCATCACGCGAGCGAGCAGCACCATCGAATCGGCACCCTCATAGGCGGGGTCGGTATCGGGAAATAGCTTGCCGATGTCTCCCCCGCGGCAGGCGCCCAGAATGGCGTCGGCCAAGGCGTGCGCGAGCACATCGGCATCCGAGTGGCCCAGCAGGCCGCGCTCGTAGGGAATATCGACACCGCCGATGATACATCGACGCCCCTCCACCAGACGGTGAACGTCGTAGCCATGGCCAATGCGCAGGTTACTGAACATGGGGAAGGTCCTCTCCCTCGGCCATGCGACCGAGCAGAATCGCGGTTACGGGACGCAGGTCCTCGGGCACCGTCACCTTAAGGTTATCGCGCGGGCTCTGGACGCAGCGGACGCGCCCACCCATGCGCTCGACCAGCGACGAATCATCGGTACCGATAAAGCTCTCGGCAATGGCTGCAGCGTGGGCGCGCTTCATAGCATCGACGCTAAAGATCTGCGGCGTCTGCGCGGCCCAATAGAGCTCACGCGGCGGCGTCTCGACGATATTATCGCCGTCAACGATCTTGAGCGTGTCGATCGCGGGCTGACCGCACACGACACCGTCGAGCGAGCGGTCGCTCACGAGCACGTCGATAGCGTGGTCGATGGCCTCGGTCGTAATGAGCGGACGAGCACCATCGTGAATGGCGACGTATTCAAAGCCCGCCGGCACCGCGTGCACGCCGGCGCGGGTGGAATCCTGGCGGGTATCGCCGGCATCGGCAAAGCTGATGGGCGTGTCATAGTCAAACGGGTCGATGGCAAGGCGGCGCATCTCGGCACGGCGCTCGGCAGGACACACCACCACGATGTGGCCGACCTTGTCGCTCCGATCGAACGCGCGGATGGACCAGCTCATGAGCGGACGGCCCGCCACGTTAACGAGCTGCTTGCCGCCGGGATTTCCAAAGCGCTGACCGCTGCCGCCGGCAACGACCACGGCGCATACGGGCGCCATTATGCGTTCCCCTGTTTGGTGCCCTTCATGCGGTACAGCGAGTCCGCAAGAATGGCAGGGTTGTTGACGCCAAAGTCGCCCAGGCGCTCCGGGTCCTCGCTGATGTCATCCATGAGCTCCTGCAACGAGCCGTACTCGTCGACGATCTTCTCGGCCACGCCGTCGCGCACGACGGACACGCGCGAAAGCGTGCGCAGGCCCAGCGGCGTCATGACGGAGTCCTCGTCCAGGTCGTCGTAACCCAGAACCGCCGCCACATGCTGTGGGTCGGACAGGTCCTTGGGCGTCATGCGAGCGAGCTCTGCACGAATCTTCTCGGCGTTGGCCTCGGAGGAATCGCTCGCATAGTCGCGAATCATCAGGTCGTACTCGGTATCCATGCTGGAGCCGGCGAGCTGCTCGAGCTGCATCTGCACGAGCTTGCCCTGGTTGCCCAGCTTGACAATGCAATCCTTAAGCTCGGTCTTTGCCTGCTGCATAATCTCAAAGCTCGAGAAAATACCGGTAATGTCGGCGAGCGTAACGTAGTCGTCGAGCTCGAGGGCCGTCAGGCGCAGCAGAGAGCGATCGAGCGACTGGCGGGTGGTCTGGAGCGTGGCGACGAGCTGGTTGACCGAGCTCATGATGGTGGTGACAGGCTGAATCTCGTAGCTCTTACCGTGGACGTACACGTTGACGACGGCACGACGAGCCGAAACCGAGATCACGATGGCGTCCGTGAGCACCGACATGCGAGCGGCAGTACGGTGACGCATGCCCGTCTCACTCGTGGCGAGCGAGGGATCGGGATTGAGGTGGAAGTTGGCGCGCAGGATCTGGGTAAGGTCGCCATCGATAACGATAGCGCCGTCCATCTTGGAAAGCTCGAACAGGCGGTTCGAGGTGAACGAAATGTTGAGCGGGAAGCCGTCGTTACCGGCAGCGAGCACGTTTTCGGTGTCGCCGACGCAGATAAGGGCGCCCAGGTGACCGGCGA
Organism: Coriobacteriaceae bacterium; assembly: GCA_036718335.1. GTDB lineage: Bacteria > Actinomycetota > Coriobacteriia > Coriobacteriales > Coriobacteriaceae > Collinsella. The sequence goes on along the minus strand of DAIMBN010000066.1, from coordinate 3,314 downwards.
TGATCATGTCGAGGGCGGTGCGGATCGGCTGACCAGGTGCCGTCAGGCGGATGGCCTGTTCCATACGCTTTTGCAGCTCGTTCTTATCCAAGGCATCGCTCCCATCGTATACGCTCCATAAACGCTAAATAGTTTCTCACGGTTTGTCCCCGCAGCGCTTGCGAAATCCGATGCTTACAGAATGAGCGAACACAGCTGAGAGCCCAATCCAAATGGGCTGCATATGTGGTAGCATCGGGATTCGCATAAATGAGGGAGTAGTCGCGCGGCCGGATTCGCCTCCGGTGGCGCGGTAAGTCAACACACTGGCCGATACGGCCTGGCTTGCCTTAATGAACGAGACTCGTGGTTGTGCGCGCAACGCGTACGCCACGGGTCTTTTTTGTTGCTCTCCTGCCAGAAGTACACGCGGGTTCGCCCGCAGAGAGGGGGCCAGACTATGGGACTCGCCGAGCTCGTGCTGCTCGCCGTTGGCCTTTCGATGGACGCCTTTGCCGTTTCCATCTGCAAGGGTCTCGGCATGAAAAAGATCAACCTTAAGGTCGCCGTAGTGCTCGGCCTGTTCTTTGGCGGCTTTCAGGCCGGCATGCCCGTAATCGGATGGGCGCTCGGCAGTCAATTCATGGGCATCATCGGACCCATCGACCACTGGATCGCTTTTATCCTTTTGGTCTTCATCGGCGGCAAAATGCTGTGGGAGGCCTTTACCGAAGACGAGGATGAAGGCGACGGCAAGGATGCCGAAAAGATTGACCTGGGCGAGTACCTGATCCTTGCCATCGCCACCTCAATCGACGCCCTGGCCGTGGGCATCTCATTTGCGGCGCTCTCGGTTTACATCGTTCCCGCTGTATCGCTTATCGGCGTCACAACGTTTATCTTCTCCGTCGCCGGCGTAGCGATCGGTCACACCTTTGGCGCGCGCTACGAAAAACCCGCCACCATCGTGGGTGGCGTCGTGCTTGTCCTCATCGGCCTCAAGATTCTGCTGGAACACTTGGGGTTTTTGGCGCTGTAAAACACCCTTCAAAACTAAACGTCCGGGCAAGGCCTCATGCAGAGTTTTGCATGAGGCCTTTTCGTGCAGACTTTTGCATGTCATACTAATATGCAAAAGTCTGCACGTTAGGAGATCGACGTGGATACCCTTCCCATCACCACACCGCGCCAAGCTGGCATCTACGTGCGCCAGGCACGCGAGACTCAGGGTCTCACCCGTGCCGCCCTCGCCAAAAAGGCCGGTGTTTCGGAGCGCCTGCTCGCATCGCTCGAGCTAGGAGACGCCACCGGCATTCGACTCGACAAATTGCTGGCGATTTTCGACGCTCTTGGACTGGCGCTCGCAGCACAAGGGGATATCGACGAAGCGAAAAACGAGCGACCAGTCGACGCCCCGCATGCCAATCCGCTGCCTCGCAGCATCCCCAGGCACCATCACACTCAACGTCCTCATCATCGCAACCGTCGTAGTACCGCCATTCCGGCTCTTCCAGATGCCCCCTTTACATCCGCACTCTACGACGAGGTCTTCGCCGATTTCGCCATGTCCAATCTCGGAGTCTCGATTGCCGCAAACACATCTAACCAAACCAAGCCCGAAGGGAAATAGCCAATGGCCAGCACATCACTTCGGACCATTATTTGCGGCGTACCTGCGGGAACGCTCACGCAAGGTGAGAACGGTCTTATCAGTTTTACCTACAATCATGACTATGACGGGCCAGCCCTATCGACCAACATACCCGTATCGAATCGCACATACGGACAACAGGTCATGAATCCGTACCTATTTGGCCTTCTACCCGACAGCGAAGACCAACGAAAAGCGATTGCCGCCGAATTCGACGTTAGGTCCAACAATCCCGTTGCGTTGCTCAGCCGTATCGGACTCGACTGTCCGGGCGGCGTGCAATTTTGTGCCGAAGAAGATATCGACGCCGTCCTACATCGCTCCGGCAAATACCGCCCTATAGACGACCACGAAATTGCTCTCCGTCTCAAGTCGATCAGAGATGACCGCGATGCATCGTGGATGGGTCTAGATGAAAGTTGGTCACTTGGAGGCAACCAGGGCAAGTTCGCGCTCGCGTTCATAAACGGCCGCTGGTGCGAATGCATGGGTTCCTCGCCCACGACGCATATTTTCAAAAATGGCGTTATCGGATTTAAACTCGAGGCCCTCAATGAGTTTGTCTGCATGAAAAGCGCCCAGCGCGCCGGTATCGCAACGGCAAACGTCGAATATCGTATGTTTGAGGACGAACCTGCCCTCATTGTTGAGCGCTATGACCGCGTGAAAGTCGAAGACGGAACGATCAGGCGCCTACATCAAGAAGACCTCTGTCAGGCACTTGGGGTGATGCCCGCCCAAAAGTACACGGCAGACGGCGGCCCGACCACCCGCGACATTCAAGAGCTCCTCGTAAATACGAGCCACCATCAACTTAACCTGTATCTGTTTACGCAGATACTGTTCTTCAACGCCATTATCGGCGCACCGGATGCGCATGCGAAAAACTATTCCCTGCTCCTTGGAAACGACGGTGCAGCCATGATGGCTCGAATGTACGATGTCGCGTCAGGTTTGGCATACGAACGCATGCGGCGGAAAGCGCGCCTTGCCATGGGCATCGGTGGCGAGAATCGCGTGGGGCGCATCGGGCCCAATGCTATCCGCCGCTATCACGGCATGGGCGACCCCGCACTGGAAGCGGCGCTCACCGATGCCGGGCTGACCGAAAAGTTTTGCTTTGCAACCATGATGGACCTCGCCTACGAGGTGCCCATTTGCATGGAAGAGGTCATGGACGAATACGCCGACCTGCCCGGCATGGCGGACCTGCGCGAGCACATGCTCGGCCCCGTCCGCGAAAACTGCCAGCGCACCCTCGACCTCATCAGGGCAGAAATGGACTAGGCGCCAGGCGATTTCCCATTTTTCAAACAAAAGAGAGGGGGCACCCATCGCAAAAGACCGGGCGCCCCCTCTCGTAATTTCATTTGCAATCCGCTAGCACGTGGCTCGGACTGCTGCTAGCGCAACCTTTACGCAGCGAGGCGCTTGAGGACGTCGATGAGCAGCTCGTAGAAGCGCTCGGCAGAAGCGAGCTCCATGCTCTCGTCCGGGGTGTGGACATCGGAGAGCGTCGGGCCCACGGCGATGGCGTCCAGGCCGTGCAGGGCCTCGGCAAACAGGCCGCACTCAAGGCCGGCGTGAATGGACTCGATGCGCAGCTCGGAGCCAAAGAGCTCGCGATAGCTCTCGACAAAGACGTCGCGGACCGGCGAATGCTCGGCATAGCTCCAGCCGGGAT
>DAIMBN010000065.1:0-7397 GCA_036718335.1 Coriobacteriaceae bacterium | reverse complement strand
TGGGAGGCCAGGGCGCCGCTGACCGGTGGACGGCACCGAGCCGTACGCTTGAACTTAGAAGGGGGAGGCCTCGCGGCCTCCCCCTTTTTTCGTTTGCGAGCTTTTGTCTCACATAGTAGCTGTGTTTTATAACCCTCGTTTGTCGCATCTTCTGTGAACGGGCTACAATAACTTAGTCTGTGCGATATGGAGGTGAACATGGCTGAAGCTGGTATCGGCGTTGATATCGTCGAGATTTCCCGTATGAAATCAATTCTTGAAAAGACGCCGTCGTTTGCTCGGCGTGTGTTTACCGAAGAAGAGCGTGCGTATTGTGATGCATCATCGCGTCCCGCTGCTCACTATGCCAGCCGCTTTGCTTCGCGCGAGGCGGTACTTAAAGCTCTCGGCACGGGTTTTAGTCAAGGCGTTGGTCGCAAGGATGTTTCGGTTACGCGTGATAAACTCGGCAAACCGAAGGCGCTGCTTTCGGGTCGTGCTCTCGAGATCGCTCAAGAGCTGGGTGTTGTTGAGGTCGCTCTTTCCATTACGCTTACAGGAGACTTGGCCGTTGCGAATGCCATCGCGATTACCGAAGATGCTCGGCCTAAGCCAAAAGAGGAAAAGGTGAGCACCAAGAAACGCGTAGCGCAGACATTTAAAGAGGCTCGCTCTGTTTTAGATGAGCTTGAGCAGCTGCAGAATTCAGCATTGGCGGAGCACCTGGGCGATGCTTCGCAAGATACGCTAGGAGCATAGATGAAACCGGTTTTGAGTACCGAAGAAGTCGTTCGCCTCGAGGATATCATCGAACGCGAAGGGACTTCGAAGGCCGAGCTTATGGAGCTAGCGGGTGAGTTTGCCGCCAACGAGGTCTTGAAGCTCAATCCCGATCGGGTTCTCGTTCTGGTCGGTTTTGGTAATAATGGCGGCGACGGTTGGGTTGCCGCCGATATCCTGAGCCATAAGGGTGTGGACGTGGATATCGTTTCTCCGGTTGAGCCGGATGAGATTCCTGCTGCTCTGGCACGTCATGTTGCTCGTCGTACTGCCGGCCGCGATGTGCACGTTTGCGTCGGCCCCTCTCGTGACGAACTCGAGGTTTTGATCGATAAGGCCGATGTTGTTGTCGATGCCATTTTTGGTACCGGTTTCCACGGAAATCTGCGTGCGCCGTTCTCCATCTGGATTCCTACGGTCAATGAATGCGCCGATTGTGTCGTATCCATTGATGTTCCTTCGGGCCTGAATGCCGAGACGGGCGTTGTTGATGACGACTGCATTCGTGCCGAGCATACGGTGACGATGATTGCGCCCAAGATTGGTCTGTATAGCGCTGATGGTCCTGAGTATGCTGGCGATTTGATCTGCGGCAATCTTTACGACCGTCTTGACGAGGTCATCGATGATGTCGACCACGCCGCCGAGATTGTCGAGCCCGGTGACTTAGTTGATTACTTTGCCCCACTACCTACGAATATCGATAAGTATTCCCGTGGCTCTGTGCTTATTGTCGCCGGATCTGCGCAATATCCTGGTGCTGCCATTATGGCGGCCAAGTCTGCAGCTCGCGCGGGTGCTGGTTACGTGGCAGTCGCGGCTCCTGACGCCTGCGCCAATCTTATTCGCATGGCACTTCCTTCGATTCCCGTCTTTGCTATTCCGTCTGATTCCCGCGGCTCCTTTGGCGCCGCTGCGCGCATGACTGTGTGCGAGATTGCAAAGAAGTACAGCTGTGTACTGTGCGGTCCCGGTATGACGACATCTGCCGGCGCTATGCAGGTGGTTTCGGGCTTGCTCGAGCTTGATGTGCCGCTTATCTTGGACGCCGATGCACTCAACTGCCTTGCTAAGATTGCCATTGACGGTATTGATAGTAATCCCGAGATGTATCGTCGCGAGCAGCCGTTGGTTATGACGCCGCACTATCGTGAACTTTCGCGTCTGGTTGCCGGTGACGAGGTGAACGACCTTGGTACTGCGATTGCAGCCGCGCAGAAGGTTGTCTGGGCTGCAGGCTCTGACAATCTGGTGGTCATTGCCAAGGGGCCGACGACGGCTATCTGTGGCGTTGAGCGTGTGCTGCTGCCGCTCTCGGGTCCGGCTTCTCTGGCAACTGCCGGTTCGGGTGATGTCCTCGCGGGTATTTTGGCCGGCACGCTTGCCACCATGCGCGACGAGATGGATCGTTGGGAGTTGCTGTATTCGTACGCCGTCGCACTTCACAGCTACGCCGGTTTTGCCGCGGCGACGGAGTATGGTGAGAAGAGCGTCATCGCGACCGATCTTATCGACTTGATCGGTCCGGCCATGGAACTGGCGGCAAAGGATGCGCTCGAAGATCTGGGAATCATGGACGAAGGGTCGGATGACTAATCATGAATAAAGCCGATTTGACGCGCTGGTCCTGGGTCGAGATCGACCGCGGGGCGCTCCGTCGCAACACGAGGGCCTATAAGAACTTGCTGAATCCACGTCAGCGCCTGTGCTGCGTGGTCAAGGCCGATGCTTATGGCCATGGAGCTGTTGAGTGCGCCAAGATCATGTATTCGGCCGGTGCCGACATGTTTGCCGTGGCGACGGTTAACGAGGGCGTTGAGCTCCGACAGGGCGGGATTACGAAACCCATCCTCATCCTAAGCGAGCCGCCTATCGAGGCCATTCCGACGTTGCTCGAGTTTGATATCATGCCTTCGGTCTATACGTCTGACTTTGCTCTTGCGTATGGCGAATGTGCCGTCGCGGCGGGCAAAGTGGGCAAGTATCATCTCGCCATCGAGACGGGCATGAATCGTATCGGCGTTCACTACACGCAGGTGCTCGACTTTGTCCGCGGTATAAATTTCCATCGCGGTATTCAGTGCGACGGCGTATTTACGCACTTCGCCACGGCCGATGAACCTTCGGGCTGGGACTACAAGCTGCAGTGTCAGCGCTTTACCGAGGCCGTTCAGGCCATTAAGGATGCGGGTTTTGAGTGCGGTATCGTGCACTGCGCCAACACGCCGTCCTCGATGCTCGACCCCTCGATGCATTTTGATATGATCCGCGCCGGCGTTGGCTTGTATGGCATGCAGCCGTGCGAGCTGAGTGGCCGCGTGATGCAGCTTGATCCCGTTATGAGCGTCCATGCGCGTGTGACGCGCGTGGCACACCCTGCGATGGGTGAGGGCGTGGGCTACGGTTTTACCTACCGCGTACCGCGTACGCGCGTTCAGATCTGCACGCTGCCGATCGGTTATGCCGATGGCCTATCGCGTACGCTTTCCAATCGTATGGATGTGCTGTATCGCGGCGAGCGTGTGCATCAGGTTGGCAATATCTGCATGGACCAGTTTATGGTCGCCATTCAGTCCAACCCGGCACACGAGATTCCCGAGGCCGAGTATGGTGACGAGATGATCATTGTCGGCCGCGATGGCGATGCCGAGATCACTATGGACGAGATGGCCCGACTGCGCGGAACGATTAACTACGAGGTCGCCTGCGGCTTTGGCATGCGTCTCGACAAGGTCTACGTGTAGGAGCCGCTATGGGCGTCATGCACATCCCCGGCCATACCCATCAGGCACCACGTGAGGTCGCACTCGAGGAAATTGAGGCCGTTCTGGGCGATTGTCACCTCTGCCAGCTCTACCAGTCGCGTCACAATATCGTGTTTGGCGTGGGAAACCCCCGCGCTCGCGTGATGTTTATTGGTGAGGCGCCGGGCCGCAATGAGGATTTGCAGGGCGAGCCCTTTGTGGGGGCGGCAGGCGAGGACCTCAACGGCATTTTGTCGCTGGCGGGCCTCAAACGCGAAGACGTCTACATTGCCAACGTGCTTAAGTGCCGCCCGCCGGGAAACCGCAATCCGCGTCCCGAGGAAGTGCTGGCTTGCTCGCCGTTTTTGCGTGAGCAGATTCGAAGCATCTGGCCCGATATTATCGTGACGCTCGGCAACCCCGCGACGCACTTTGTGCTTAAGACCGAGATTGGCATTACTAAGCTGCGCGGCAGGTTCCACCAGATGGGGCATTTTGTAGTAATGCCCACGTTCCATCCGGCAGCAGCGCTGCGCAATCCGGCGTGGCAGGAGCTGCTGGAGGAAGACTTTAAGATGCTGGGCGACTATCTGGAGCGACATCCCGCACCAGAGGACGCCTCGGAATAATAAGGAGCATATATGTCCCTGGAGCGCCTGGGGGTAGGTACTTACAAAACGACTTGCGCTGCCGATACGGAGTACTTTGGCGAGCTAATTGCACCGTGCCTTGAGGACGGCGATGTGCTCATCCTGACCGGTGGCCTGGGAGTGGGCAAAACTCACTTTACCAAGGGCGTCTCGCGCGGGCTGGGCGATGAGCATATGGTTACGAGCCCTACGTTTGCGCTCATGGCCGTTCACGATCAAGGTCGTATTCCGCTGTTTCACTTTGATCTATACCGCCTGGAGCATGCCTACGAGCTCGAGGATACGGGCATTTTCGATGTGCTGGGCTATGAGGGTGCTTGCTTGCTGGAATGGGGCGAACAATTCCAGGACGAGCTGACGGATGAGTATCTTTCGGTGACGCTCAAGCGTGATGAGGGCGACAGCGATGTGCGAACGATAACGCTCGAGGCACACGGTGACCGCGCAATGGAGCTTTCCCATTTGATTGATAAGGCTGTACAAGATGAGCTTGCATAACGACAACGCGCTGGTGGTGGCGCTCGATACCTCGACCGACATGCTTGCCTGCGCGGCAAGCTGGATTGATGGGCAGACGGGCGAGACGAAGCTCGTGAGTGGCGACCACATGTGTCGCCGTCACGCCAACGTTGAGCTCGTGAATACCGTTGATGGCGTGCTGGCTCAAGCCGGTCTGGATTGCAGCGATGTTGGTTACTACGTGGTCGGCCGCGGCCCGGGGTCGTTTACGGGTGTGCGCATCGGCATCTCCACTGCCAAGGGCCTCGCGCGCGGTGCCAATGTTCCACTGCTGGGCGTGTCGACGCTCGACGCTTGCGCTTGGACGGCGTGGAAGGCTGGCGTGCGCGGCAAGCTTGGTATCTTGGCCGATGCCATGCGCGGTGAGGTATATCCGGCACTATATATGCTGGGCGATGAGGGTCCCGAGCGTCAATTTGAGCGCGAACACGTGGTCAAGGCCGCCGTGGCGCTCGATGAGTGGCGCCGAGCAGCGGACTGGGACCAGGTTCAGCTGACCGGTGACGGTCTCGTGCGCTATGGCAAGCTGCTGGGTGAGGACGAGACCGCCCGCTGCGTGGAGCGCGACCTGTGGTGGCCTTCGGGCGAGGGCTTGCTGCTCGCGCACGCTGCGGGTGACGGCGATCCGGCTCGCGTCCTGCCGATTTACACGCGCCTTTCGGATGCCGAGGAAAACGAGCGCAAGCGTCTTGGTCTTGCCGAGAGTGCGCAGAGCGAAATTACGGGCGTTGCCGATGAGCTCGCCGGTCGTCATCTGCAGTTCCGTCCCATGGGCGCGGCGGATGCCGAGGGCGCGAGCGCGCTAGAGGCTGCCTGCTTTGAAGGTGCCGGACACGAGGCGTGGACGCCGGGCATGTTCCTGTCCGAACTGGGCGAGGACGTCGCTGCGCCGCGCAGTTGGTGGGTGGCACACGACGACGGCAAGCTGCTGGGCCTTGCCGGCGGTATGGTCGTGGACGGTGATGTGCAGATTCTGGATGTCGCCGTCGACTCGGCACATCGCCGTGAGGGCATTGCCCGCAAGCTGCTGTCGCATGTGAGCTATGATGCCCAGATGCTCGGCTGCACCACGGCTTCGCTCGAGGTCGAGGACGGCAACGAGGGCGCGATTGCGCTCTATGCCGCTCTGGGCTTTACCGAGGTGGGTCGTCGTCGTGGCTACTACGGTGTCGGCAAAGACGCCATCGTCATGACGGCCCCACTTCCCCTCGTACTTCCGGTCGATAACGCCTCGCCCGAGCCGACGGCAGCCGAGCAACGCGTATGGCCGCTGCCTGCGCCTGGGCGCTCCGAGGGGGAGCGCGCCGAAATTGAGCGCCGCCGCCTGGTGCTCGCTATCGAGAGTTCCTGCGACGAGACGGCCGTGGCGATTATCGATGCGGATGGCAATATGCTGGCCAACCAGGTGTCGACACAGATTGATTTTCATGCCCGCTTTGGCGGCGTGGTGCCTGAGATCGCCTCGCGCAAACACGTTGAGGTGATTGTGAGTGTCGTGGATGCGGCGCTCGAGGATGCCGCAGCATCGCTTGGTCTTGAGGGTGGAGCCATTGCTCCCAGCGAGCTTGCCGCCGTGGGCGTGACACAGGGTCCGGGCCTGGTGGGCGCCCTCGTGGTGGGCGTTGCCTTTGCCAAAGGCTTTGCCTACGCTGCCGGTAAGCCGCTCGTATGCGTCAACCATCTGGAGGGGCATCTGTTTGCCAACCTGCTGGCGCAACCCGATCTTAAACCGCCGTTTATCTTCACGCTTGTCTCGGGTGGGCACACCATGCTCGTGCACGTGAAGGCGTGGGGCGACTACGAGGTGCTCGGTGAGACGCTCGACGACGCTGTGGGCGAGGCCTTCGACAAGGTAGCCAAGGCGTTGGGTCTGGGCTATCCCGGTGGCCCCATCATTTCCAAGCTGGCCGAGACGGGCAACCCCAAGGCGATCGATTTCCCCCGTGCGCTTAACAGCAGGGGAGACTATCGCTTCTCGCTTTCGGGCCTTAAAACCGCTGTGACGCTCTACATTGAACAGGAGACCAAGGCCGGACGCACGATTCATCTGCCCGATCTGGCGGCCTCGTTTGAGGCGGCGGTCTTTGACGTGCAGTACAAGAAGGCCAAAAACGCCCTGCATGCCACCGGGTGCAAGGAGTATTGCATCGGCGGTGGCGTTTCGGCCAATCCGCATCTGCGCGAAATGATGATCAAGAAGCTCGGGCGTCAGGGGATCCGCGTGACGGTGCCGCCCTTGTCTGCCTGCACCGATAACGCTGCCATGATCGCGGAGGTCGCCCGCCGTAAATTCGACCGAGGTGAAATCTCGCCGTTCGACGTCGACGCCGATCCAAACATGACGCTGTAGTCGTATGGGTGCGGTCCCCGACCGGAGGGGCCGGATATAAGGTTTCCTGCTCTACAGTCCTGCGCAAGAAGAAGGCCACATTAAGTGGCCTTCTTTGCGTGCGGAACTCGCGATAAACCTTATATCCGGCCCCTCCGGTCGGGGACCTTTCTGTATCGATGCGGCTTCTGAGCCGGATCGGCGTCGACAACGTCCGACAAGGTTAGCCAGCTGCGTCGAATTTCCGGCATGCTTTAGCTGAAAGAATAGCTAGCGTGCGGAGCTTTGCTCCGCATTTGGGATGGGAGCCCCTCGGGAGCGGGCGGGCGTATACAAGGTTTATCGCGAGTTCCGCACGAGCCGGAGAGCACTTAATGTGCTCTCCGTGCGAGCAGG
>DAIMBN010000064.1:0-7437 GCA_036718335.1 Coriobacteriaceae bacterium | reverse complement strand
GGGTCTAGGGCCAGGCGTAGGCGTTGGTCGCAGGCGCGCATCATCTCACCAAGCTTGCTGCTTTTTTGCCTGCTGCCGTGAATTCGCATGCATTCCCAAAAGCCGTTTTGGCAGCGGTAGATGTGAATGGGGTCCAGGCGATATTCGCAGTCCTCGTGGCGCTCGGGCGCAAAGAACACGGCCGAGGCAAACATGGTGTAGGGCATGGCCGTCTCCTCCCCAAACAAGCTCGCTACGATGCCGGTCTTTCGGTGCGTGTCATAGTAGCGCGCCATACGGACATACACGGCGCATGCCACGTGGCGCAGGTCGCGATGGTGGGAACGGTCGAGCCGTGAGTTATTCAGGTTGTACGTGGAGAGGGCGTTTATAGCGGTCATGAGTCGCTCCTCGCGCACCTCATCGGGCGGAAGGGGGAGCGTGGGCTCGGAGGTTTTGCGACGCTTGGGGACTTGGGCCGACGGCGCCGGTACAGGCGAGAGGTCTCGCGCTGCGCGGCGTAGCTCGATAAGGGCGTTATCGAACATGACGGTTTTAGAGTCGCGAAGTAGCTTGGGGTCGAGTCCGTGGAAAACGGCGTAATCCTGCAGCCACACGCGCGCAAACCGGTCGATGCCGGGCTCGAAGGCGCGATAGACATCCCAAAAGGCCTTGATCTTGTTAAAACCTTCGAACGGATCATCTATGCCAATGCCGCAAATCAGCTCATAGAGATACAGAAAGGCAAAGGATGTAGACGTTTCCTCGACGGTTCCGCGGCGCACTTGGGCACGCCAGGTAAAGTACCCGCGCAACTGCCGGTCGCTCATGGCATTGTAGGTGGGAAAGTACGACTTAAAGGTGCCGTTGTAGGGACAGTCGTCCTCAAAGTCGGCCATCAGCAAGCCTTGGCGGTAGAAAAGCTCGGCCTCCGATAGCCAGCGGCCCGCGCCGCCCTTGGGGTCATCCTGCCAGCGCGATATCTCGCGCATCTTGCGGTATTGGTCGGGGAGGAAATTCTGCATCTGTCGGCCGGTTTTGAGAATCGGCTCGTCTGCGTAGATTTCGTTTGAGAAGCGGGCGGACTGATGGGTCCGGGCCTCGGCCATAATGCGCTCGATGAGCATCTTGATGTCCTGGTCGGCCACCGCTTCTCCTCTCCTAACGCAGCTTCGGTGACCTCATATCATAGCACAGCATCAAACAGGTGTTCGAGATACTGCTGCGTAGATAGATTTAGAACAGGAGGGCGTAGATGACGGCGATGACGACGGAGGGGAGCATATTGGCCGTGCGGAAGGTCTGAGGACGGATGAGGTTGACGCCGACGCAGAAGATGAGCATGGAGCCTACGAGCGAAAGGCTGTCGAGGGCTGCCGTAGTCATGATGGGGGAGAGTGCGCCGGCAAACAGCGTGATCGTCCCCTGGAACACGGCGACGGGCAGGGCGGAGAAAATGCAGCCGCGGCCAAGCGACGCCGTCATGGTGCAGACGATGATGCAGTCCAATGCGCCTTTCAGGGCAAGCGTTGACCAGTCACCGAGCAGACCGTCCTGGATCGATCCCACAATGGCCATGGCGCCGATACACACGGTGAGTGAAGTCGAGACAAAAGCGTTGGTGAACTCGTTATCGCCCTCGCTGCCGGTTTTGCGCTTGAGCCATTCGCCAAGGTTCTCGATGGCGGCCTCCAAGTTGATGGCCTCGCCGATGAGCGAGCCGAGGGCGAACGAGACGATGAGCATGGTGGTGCCGGTGGTCGCTAGCGCCTTCCCATCGATAAGGAGCATCTTTTGCATGGTGCCGCCAAGGCCGATAAACAGGACGCACAGCCCCGATGCTTTCATGAGCGTGTCTTGGATGCGCGGTGTAATGAAGCGGCCGCCCGCTAATCCCAAAAGACCGCCCGCAACTAAAAGCACAACGTTGATGATTGTTCCCAAGCCCGGCATGAGCCCTCCTGTATTGATGCCAACGTGGCAATCGTAGCAGAACGAAATGCGAGGTACATCGCGACTCATCTAATACGTTATATAAGTGGTATTAGGAATGATGCGCGGCATTTAAGCCTCAGGTGGTTGTCGGGACATAGGGATAGTATTCAAAGCGCAGTGTCATAAGCCGCTGTGGGGATTCAATAGCCGCGGCGATGATATTGGCATCGCGGGCACGATCAAACCCTTCGAGTTCGATCTGATACGAGACGTCTTGCATAATGTCCAGACGTCGCCAGGCCAGGAGTGTGTCGCCATCGAATTCCAAGGTCTTGCCTCCGTCTGGAGCAACGGCGTATAGACGCAGCTTGGCGGTGGTTGCAGGGTCGACAACTGTGACCTTTTTAATTTCGTTTCGAGTATTCTTGGCGCCCAACAAGGTGAGCAGTGTTGGGGCCACGACCTCGCCCGATGGCAAAAAGACGACTTCGATGGATTCAGGAAATGCGATGATAGCCGACTTGCGGACGGGCTGATTGGCGGCGGCAACTTCGATGTTCGCAGCGTCGATGACCTCTGTGTGGTCGAGCGCGGCAAGCACGCAGCAGTTACCTTCATCGATCTCTTGAGGATCAGCAAGCCCCAGACTGTCCGCGAGCTCGGGATCGTTTGGATCGGCAGCGGGCTCATTCGGCGCTTCGAGAGAAGCTGGGACGCTGTTTGTCGGCGACGGCGTGTCGCCCGCACCTGCTTCTTTGTCCGCGCTCTCTTCTTGTATGGTTGCGTTGATGGGTTCGTCGTTTGGGGGGAGCGTCTTGGCGTCAAACGCGGAGGGGAGAATTCCGATGGCTCCGGATCCGTTCCACTCCATTTCGAGAAGCGCCGGGTCGGCAAGAATGCGTTGCCTGCTTTGCGCGTGGGCATCGATTTCAATAGGGCCTGCCTCTATCCCTCGTGTAAGGCTGAGTGATCCGGCTGGCTTCTCGAAATGAGCGTCTGTGTCTTTGGTGCTGACGGCGTAGAACAGCAGGGACGCTTCTCCCGCCGCGATAACATCGGTACCGGCTTTGGTCAGCCGCAACGATGCCGTGAATGAGAGGGTGGGCTGCGCATCGTCTGCATTCGCGGCGGCGCAGCCCAGACATATACCGCCTCCTTTCTCGAAAAACGCACCGTCGAAGGCGACCTTCGCTCCGTTCGCCGAGTCATCGACCGAAGCGATGTCGATGCGCAGCTCTAAATTGCATGGATCGCCATCTGCATCGAGCACAACCGAGCGCCACGTGCAGACGGCGCACCCCGCCTGGGAGCCGTTTGCCTTGTTCGAACGCTTGATATCCACGACTATCGAGCCGTCCGTATTACGACGAAGACATCCCGAGGTTGAGATCACGGCCTGTGCGATCGAAAAACGCTCGCACGCAATGGCGCTCGACGGATTTGGTGCGGAACTTAGGGCTACTGGTAAGGAGTCTGCCATGACGGGAGTCGCCCAAGCGGCGACAGGCGTTCCGGTTGCGAGCGCGCCGCAGAGTGCGACGACGGGCAAAAGGTTCTTCGATGCCATGGGGTCTCCTTAGCTAATTTAGTGCGGCCTGTCCGTGTTTTGTTTCTGGCTGCGTTTGATGTGCAGACCGAGGCCGGCGGTTCCCGCGCCTGCTGCTGTGGCGCCTGCTGCCAAGAGCCATCGTCTGTCGCCTGTCTGCGCCAACGGTTCCTCGCGGTCGCCGCGGTCGAGCTCCGAGAGGTCGACCGTCACTTGCGTGGCGGCCTGCGCCTGTTCTTGCTGGGCAAAGGCCATGGCTGGCCCAAACGCTAGGATGCTGACGGCGGCGGCCAGGGCGACGGCCTTATGCCGTGTGCGCACCGGGCTCGACCGTCCAGGTGATCGTCGCAACCTGATCGCCTTCGCCGGTTACGCGGAAGATGTCGCGCGTGACGCGGGCGACGTTTCCGCTTGTCTTGAGCTTGATTTTGTCCGTGCCGCCGGCAATGCCCTGGTAGCCCATGTCGAAGGCTGCATTCTTGGAAAGATCGAGGCCCGTCCCTTGCGCGGCGGCGCTGGCGTTCTGGAGCGCGCCGTCGGGGCCGACCTTAAAGTCGATGGAGTTCTGCGCGGTTCCGGCCTTGGCGTCGGCGGCAATGGTCCAGGTGTTCATGGCGTCGATCTTCATGTTGGTGACATGGATGCCGTAGGCCGAATGATTGTCGATGGTGGTCGCGTCTTCTGAGGGGCCCTGAAGCGTGCCGTCGGCCTTGGCGACGAAGGGAATAACCGTCGGAACTTTGAACTCAACGTTGTCGATCTCGGTCCTGACCATTACCTTCGTGGTTCCAACGCGCCCGGCTGCCATAGCTGGCGTCGGGGCGGCGCCCATTGCGAGCGCGAGCGCGAGCCCTGTGCCCACGACGAGCGCTCTGACTCCGTTCATGTTCCTGGTGATGTCCATGGTCGTTCCTTTCTATTCGCCGCGGGCCGTCCCCGCGATGATTGGACGAATGCTGGTGAATTGCATGCGGTGCCGTGTCGGCCGGAAGGCTAGTTCTCGGTTTGCTCAACCCGTACCTTGACACGTGTCGGATTGCCGTGGCTGTCGAGGGTCTTTGCATCGAGTGCCTGGATCTCGATGTACGCCTCGCCTTCTTTGATGTCGCCGGCGGGGCACGTCTCGATTGTCTTGCCGGTCTCGACCACACCGGATTCGTACATGGTCTCGTCGTTTTGGATGACGCGGAATCGCTGGGGAAATTTATTGTCTTGGACGTTTTGCACGTTGACGCGCAGTTTGCCGTCCTCCTGCAGCTGAGCGACCGGCGCGACCGAAATCGTCATCATGTTGTCGCGGACGATGGCGTCGAGCTCATCTTGGATTTCCTGGCGCGTTTTGCCCTCGGCCGTCGTAACCGAAGCGCCCGCCTCGGGTACGGGCTGCGACTGCCAAACGTATAGTCCTACGGCGACAAGGGCACAGACGATGGCCAAGCAGGCAACGATGAGCTTCTTGCGACGACCCAGGCCTGCAAAGTGGGGTGGCTTCTTCGCGCTCATGCGGCATCCTTGGCGGTATAGACGCGCGCAAAGGTGGACGGGTCCGCTCCAAAGAGCATGTGAAGCATCAGACGGCGCGAGTAGACGAGCTCGTCGAAGTCGGGAGGGAGCTCGATGTCGTGGATATGCGCGATGTGGTGGGCGAGCGCCGAGAACGACTCGGGGTCGCAGATCACATCGGTGGTAACGTGGTAGACCGTCGTATCGGGGAATGCCTCTTCGTCGAAAGGCAGGAGATGGGGATCGTCGTCGACTTCGATGGCGATGCCGTACTGGGGCCAGTAATATGCCATGGGAACCTCCCTGCTTCTGGGCCAAAACTTCTATCGGTTTTGGCTGTCGACGCCGACCTTATCAGCCGCTACTTGACCAATTTCTGACCAAATGCTTGACGGATTGGCGTCTCCGCAGGTAAAAGGCGGCAAAAAATACTCCAACTTTTTTCGAGCGACAATCGCGCGGTCGGCGACGGCGGGGCCATATGTGTCAAAAGCATCGTCTGCCGAGGAAATCAAGCCGCTCGCCGAATTGCACGAACGTAAAAAACGCCAATTATGGAGACGGTCTCGAACACGTCGACGAAACGATGCGGTAACATCTCCCTGCAAACACTGTAGTTAGCTAAAGGGGGAGTTCGCGTGTCTGCAACCATTAAACCCTTCACCGACGAGTTCGAAGAGTATGGCCGCGATGAATCTCGCGCATCGGGCGAGGCCTCGAGCATCTCGTTTCCGACAACGGAAAACGAGGTCCGTGCCATTTTGGAAAAGCTCCATGCCGAGCGTGTTCCGGTAACGGTTCAGGGCGCCCGAACCGGCCTTGCCGCCGGCGCCGTGCCCCACGGCGGGCATATCCTCAATACTTCCCGTATGAATCGCTATTTGGGCCTTCGCCGCGATGAACAAGGCCAATTTCTGCTGCGCGTGGAGCCGGGCGTTGTGCTCTCGGAGCTGCGCAAGCAGCTGAGCAAGAAGGTGCTGCCGACCGCTGGTTGGGACCAGGCATCGCTTGAGGCCTACGAGGAGTTCCAAGAGGCTCCCGAGCAGTTTTTTCCCACCGATCCCACCGAGGCGTCTGCCTGTCTGGGCGGCATGGCGGCATGTAACGCCTCCGGTGCCCGCAGCTACGCCTATGGCCCCATGCGCCCACATATCACGGGACTCCACGTCGTGCTGGCTGATGGCGATTTGCTTGAGCTTCGGCGCGGCGAGGCTTTTGCCCAGGGCCGCCACCTGTCGCTCGTGACGGCAGCGGGCCGTACACTCGAGCTCGATCTTCCCGGCTATACCATGCCCAAGACAAAAAATGCTTCGGGCTATTTCGTTGCTGACGATATGGATGCCATCGATCTGTTTATCGGTGCGTGTGGCACAATCGGTGTCATCACCGAACTCGAGATTGCCCTGCAGGTGGCACCCGCGGTCGTTTGGGGCGTGAGCTGCTTCTTCGACAGCGAAGACAAGGCCGTGTCCTTCACCGATTCTGTGCGTCCCGTCCTGTCCCATGCGGCTGCCATCGAGTACTTCGATGCTGGCGCCCTGGATATTCTACGTCGCCAGCGCGAGCAGTCGACGGCGTTTGCCTCGCTGCCTGCGCTCGACAAAGACGCCAAGGTCTGTGTCTACGTGGAGCTCGACTGCGACGACGAAGCCCAGGCGACTGAGGAGCTGTATCACTTGGGGTGGGTACTGGAGCTTGCGGGCGGCAGTGACGATGCGACATGGGTCGCGCGCACCGAGGTCGATCGCGAGTGTCAGCGATTCTTCCGCCATGCGGTGCCCGAGAGCGTCAACATGCTCATCGACGAGCGCCGCCGCATGGATCCCACCATCACCAAACTGGGTTCGGACATGTCGGTGCCCAACGCGCACTTGGCCGTTGTTATCGCCCTCTATCGCCGCACGCTGGCGGAAAGTGGGCTTGAATCTGCCGCCTGGGGGCATATCGGTAACAACCATCTGCATGTGAACATTCTGCCGCGCGATGCACAGGATTATCGCCGCGGCGCAGAACTCTTTGCCCAGTGGGCTTCCGAGGTCACGGCCATGGGCGGTGCCGTCTCCGCAGAACACGGCGTCGGCAAGATCAAGGCGGGCTTCTTGGAGACGATGTACGGTCACGAGGCCATGGTCGAGTCGGCGCGGCTCAAGCTCCAGCTCGATCCTGACGGGCAGCTGGGTCGCGGTAACCTGTTTTCGGAGAAGCTCTTGGATGAGCTCGTCCAGAAAGGGGGCGCGTGAAGATGAGCGATTTCCATATGGTGGTGTGCGTCAAGGCCGTGCCGGGCAGCACCGAGGTCAAGATGGACCCCAAGACCAATACCATCGTGCGCGATGGCAAGCAGGCGGTCATTAATCCCTTTGACGCGAGTGCTTTGGAATGCGCGCTGGCGCTGAAGGACGACTTTATCGGCTTTGGCATGGATGTGCGCGTGACGGTGGTGTCGATGGGCATCCCCGCGACCGAGTCACTGC
>DAIMBN010000063.1:4712-7465 GCA_036718335.1 Coriobacteriaceae bacterium | reverse complement strand
GGCCCGTGGGTTATACCCTAAGAGCAAACCACCCTTTTTAAGGGTGGTTCTGATTCAAAATCGCTGTTACTAAAAAAGTAACAGTACTCATATTTGCTATTTTTTGACCACAGGCCCCAATGACTAGGTTTATTCCACGGTGCCGTAGATGGCGCCCCAGCCGTGGGCGGCCAAGGCGGAGTTGAGCTGGTCGCAAAGTGACTGGCGGTCGTAATAGCCGGGCGGTAGCAGGTTGACGATCTCCATGAGATCGGGCGCCAGGTCCAAGATTTCGGCCTGTACGATCAGATCCAGGCGGTCGATGACGTGGCGGTCGTAAAACAATCCGTCGACCAGGCGCTGCAGGTCGCCGAATTCCTCGGCCTGGAACGATCCGTACTCCATAGTGCCTCCTTGGGTGCCTCACGCCGGCATGCGCGGCGATTCGTAATTCATTGCGATGGACTTAATCTATCACGGCTTCATAACGTTGCGACGGTGGCGGTCTATACTTAGAAGAATTGCAACGTACCGCTTCGTGAAAGGTCGCACCCATGCAGACGATCTACCAGAAGATGGAAACCACCGAACTCGATGCCGCCATCGAGGCGCTCAAAGCCGAGGTCGCCGAGGTCAAGGCCAAGGGCCTGGCGCTCGACATGGCCCGCGGCAAGCCGTCGCCCTCCCAGGTGGACATCTCTCGACCCATGCTCGATATCCTCAATGCCGATGCCGATCTGCACGACGGCAATGTCGACTGTTCCAACTACGGCTGCTTTGAGGGCATTCCCTCGGCACGCAAGCTAGCGGGGGAGTTCCTGGGTTGCCCCGCCGAGCAGACGCTCGTGCTGGGCTCGTCGAGCCTGCTGATCGAGCACGACATCGCCGGCATGTTCTGGCGCTGCGGCTCGTGCGGCAGCGAGCCCTGGGAGGCTTACGAGGCCGCGCACGACGGCAAGAAGGTCAAGTTCCTGTGTCCCGTTCCCGGCTACGACCGCCACTTTGGCATCACCGCCGATCTGGGTATCGAGAACGTCCCCGTCGCGATGACCGACAACGGCCCCGACATGGACGAGGTCGAGCGCCTCGTCGCCGCCGACGATTCCATCAAGGGCATCTGGTGCGTGCCCAAGTATTCCAACCCCACGGGTATCACCTTTAGCGAGGACACCGTGCGCCGCCTGGTCGAGATGCACACGGCCGCGCCCGATTTCCGCATCTTCTGGGACAACGCCTACTGCGTGCACGACCTGTACGACGAGACCGACGAGCTCGCCAACATCTTTGATCTTGCCCGCGCGGCGGGCACCGAGGACCGCGTGGTGGCATTCGCCTCGACGTCCAAGATCACCTTCCCGGGTGCCGGTATCGGCTTTATCGGTGCGAGCCCCGCGGTTATCGCGGAGTTCTCCAAGCGCCTGAAGGCCGGCCTCATCAGTGCCGACAAGCTCAACCAGCTGCGTCACGTGCGCTTCCTTCCCACCATCGAGGCGGTCAAGGAGCACATGAAAAAGCATGCCGAGTTCCTGCGCCCGCGCTTTGAGGCTGTCGAGCGCAAGCTCACCGAGGGCTTGGGCGACACGGGCTGCGCCACCTGGACGCACCCCCGCGGCGGCTACTTTGTAAGCTTCGATGGTCCCGAGGGCTCGGCCCAAAAGGTCGCCGCGCTCTGCGCCGACCTGGGCGTCAAGCTCACACCGGCCGGCGCCACTTGGCCCTATGGCAAGGACCCGCGCGACACCAACATCCGCATCGCGCCGAGCTATCCCACGGTCGAGGACCTGGAGGCCGCGCTCGATGTGCTGGTGCTGGCCGTTAAGCTCGTCGCTGCCGAGCTTGCGCGTGCCGAGCGCGCCTAACGCGCGGCTTCCCGTACTATCCGCACTTTCGATACGTAAAGGAGCGTATACATGGATTTGGGTATTTCCACCAACCCCACGCCAGAGCTCTACACCATTAAGGTAACCGGCGAGATCGATATCTCTAACGCCGATAGCCTGCGCAATGCCATCGACCTGGCGCTCGAGCAGCCCACCGAGGCCGTTGAGCTCGATTTTGCCCAGGTGAGCTACATCGATTCGACGGGCATTGGCGTGCTCGTGGGCGCTGCGCACCACGCGGTCGACCACGGCAAGCGCTTTAGCTGCACCAATGTGCAGCCCCCGGTGATGCGTGTGGTCCAGCTGTTGGGTGTCGACCAAGAGATTTCGATCACCGCTGCATAATCTTTGCCCCCCAAAAGGGCGTGCCGTTTGGCATATGTTTGTGATGCGCTCGGACGTTTTGGCGTCCGGGCGCTATACTTGACCGAATGAATAGACGAGTTCCGGCCGAATGGCGCGGTGCGGGCTCGACTCACATCGAGCCTTGGAGGTATGTGTGTTTGGTATTGGAGAGGGTGAGCTCGCGATCATCGTGGTCTTCGGCTTTTTGCTGTTTGGCCCGGATAAGCTCCCACAGATGGGCCGCACGATCGGCCGTGCCATCCGTCAGTTCCGCGAGACGCAGGAAAAGATGACGGCCGTTGTTCAGTCCGAGATTATCGATCCGGTAAGTGAGGCCGCTTCGGCACCGGTCAAGCCCAAGAAGACTGCCGTCGATGACGATTCCGATGCGGACAAGGATGCCGCCGAGACGGCTGCGCCCGCAAAGAAGGAGACTTTTGCCGAGCGTCGTGCCCGCCTTGCCGCCGAGAAGGCTGCGAGCGAGGGTGCCACCGAGGGCGAAGGCGCTGCTGATGAGGCCGAGAGCGCCGAGTCCGCCAAGGCCGAGCC
>DAIMBN010000063.1:0-4702 GCA_036718335.1 Coriobacteriaceae bacterium | reverse complement strand
CTGCTGCAGAGCCGGAGCCCGAGCCCGAGCCGGCAGAGCCCACGACGGCTGACCTCTACGCCCGTCGTCCCCGTAAGCGCAAGGCTGTCGTCGACCAGCTCGCTCGCGAGCTCGAGGCCGAGGACGACGCCGCTGCCGCCGACGCCCCGAAGGGAGGCGATGAGTAATGCCTATCGGACCTGCGCGTATGCCGCTCTTCGATCACCTGGGAGAGCTCCGTCGCCGTCTGACCATCGTGGTCGTGTCGGTGTTTGCCGCCGCTATCGTGCTGTATTTTGCCACGCCCGTGGTGCTCGATATCCTGGAAGACCCCATCCGCTCTTTTGTGCCGGACGGTAAGTTCTACATCACCACTACGCTCGGCGGCTTTGGTCTGCGCTTTTCGCTGGCCATCAAGATGGCCGTTGTCATGTGCACGCCCATGATCATCTGGCAGATCTTGGCGTTTTTCCTGCCGGCGCTTCGCCCCAACGAGCGCAAGTGGGTCGTGCCCACGGTGCTCGCCTCGACGGTGCTGTTCTTCCTGGGCGCCATTTTCTGCTACTTCATCATCATTCCCGCGGGCTTTGAGTGGCTCATCGGCGAGACCTCGGCCGTCGCTACGGCGCTGCCCGATCTGGAGAACTACGTCAACATGGAGCTGCTCTTTATGATCGGCTTTGGCGTGGCGTTTGAGCTGCCGCTCATCATCTTCTACCTGTCCGTCTTCCACATCGTGTCCTACGCTGCTTTCCGCGGTGCCTGGCGTTATGTATACGTTGGCCTGCTTGTGGGATCGGCTGTGATTACGCCCGACGGCTCGCCCGTTACGCTGGGCCTCATGTATGGTGCCCTGCTCTCGCTCTACGAGATTTCGCTTGCCATCGCCCGTGTGGTCATTACCGCGCGCGAGGGCAAGGAGGGCTTGTTCGTGAGTCGTCTGGACCTGTTCTCGGACGACGAGGACGACGAGGAGTAAATCGGTATGCACGAGGTTGGCATTGTCAACGGCATACTCGATACAGTGATTAGCGCGGCGCGTGGGGCGGGGGCCTCGCGCGCCGTTTTGGTAACGCTGCGTATCGGGGATATGACCGAGGTCGTGCGCGAGGCGCTCGACTTTGCCTGGGAGACGTTTCGCGACGAGGACCCGCTCACGCGCGGCTGCGAGCTTGCCGTGGAGGAGGTCCATCCACAAAGCGAGTGTCTGGACTGCGGCGAGGTCTTCGAGCACGACCGCTTCCATTGCCGCTGTCCCCAGTGTGGCGGCGCCAACGTGCGTCTGCTGCACGGCCGCGAACTCGACATCGCAAGTATCGAGATCGAGACCCCCGACGATTAGCCCGCCAGCAACCTGGGGACGGGGTATAAATGGTAGAAGTAAGGAGCGCCGAGTATGGCCGAGAAAACGATTGATATCGCGTCGCCGATCCTGTCGCGCAACGAGCGCCTGGCAGATCAGCTGCGTCAGCGATTTAATGAGACAAACACCTACGTGATCAACGTCTTGTCGAGCCCCGGCTCGGGTAAGACAACAACGATTCTGGGCACCAACGAGCGCCTGCGCGACAAGGCCGGCTTGCGCTGCGCCGTCATCGAAGGCGATATCGCCTCGGACGTCGACGCCATCACCATGAAGGAAGCCGGCATGCCTGCCATCCAGATCAACACGGGCGGCCTGTGCCACCTCGAGGGCAACATGATCATGGAAGCCGTTGACGCGTTCGACCAGGCCGTTGGGCTCGATAACATCGACGTCATCTTTATCGAAAATGTGGGCAACCTGGTCTGCCCAGTCGACTTTGACCTGGGCGAGAACCTGTCCATCATGATCCTCTCGGTGCCCGAGGGCGACGACAAGCCCATCAAGTACCCGGGCATCTTCCAACACGCCGGCGCGCAGCTGCTCAACAAGGTTGACGTGGCCCCGGCTTTCGATTTTGACATGGATAGGTATACTAAGACACTCGATGACCTCAATCCGCAGGCGCCGCGGTTTGCCGTGAGCGCGCGCAAGGGCGAGGGCATGGATGCCTGGTGCGATTGGCTCATCGGGCAGATTGAGCAAGCAAGGGCGTAAGTCGGCCGCCATACGGGCGGGCGTAGCCGCAGAGATACGAGATAGGAGCCTCTTTTGAAGCTCATCATCGCCGAGAAAAACGACGCCGCGCGTCAGATCGCCGAGCGTCTGTCCACGGGCAAGCCCAAAAAGGACAAGGTGTACAACACCGCCATCTACCGTTTTGAGTGGAAGGGCGAGGAGTGCGTGACGATCGGCCTTGCCGGTCACATCCTTGCGCCCGATTTTTGCGACAGTGTGCTGTTCGATAAAAAGCTGGGCTGGTATTCGGTCACCGAGGACGGCGAGATGCTGCCGGCCGACATACCCGATGGCCTGGCGCGTCCGCCCTACGATACCAAGCGCAAGCCGTTTCTTGCCGATGGCATCTCCATCAAGGGCTGGAAGCTCGAGAGCCTGCCCTATCTCACCTGGGCGCCCGTCATTAAGTTGCCGGCCGAGAAAGAGCTCATTCGCTCGCTCAAGAACCTTGCCAAGAAGTCCGACAGCGTCATCATCGCCACGGACTTCGATCGCGAGGGCGAGCTGATCGGTTCGGACGCCCTCAACAAGGTGCGCGAGGTTGCGCCCGACCTGCCGGTCGCCCGCGCCCAGTATTCTTCGTTTACCAAGGCCGAGATCACGCAGGCCTTCGATAATCTCGTCTCGCTCGACCAGAACCTGGCCGACGCGGGCGAGAGCCGTCAGCACATCGACCTCATTTGGGGTGCGGTGCTCACGCGCTACCTGACGCTCGCCAAGTTTGGCGGCTTTGGCAACGTGCGCTCTGCCGGCCGCGTGCAGACGCCGACGCTTGCCCTGGTGGTCGAGCGCGAACGCGAGCGCATGGCGTTTGTGCCCGAGGACTATTGGCAGATTCGCGGCATGGGCGCCGCGCAAGGCGCTGCCGAGGACGATCGCTTTAAGATCGCGCACAAGACGGCGCGCTTTACCGACAAGGATGCTGCTGAGACGGCGTACGGTCACGTTGACGGTGCCAAGACGGCAACCGTCGCCGCGGTGACCAAGCGCTCGCGTAAGCAGCAGCCGCCCACGCCGTTTGCGACCACCTCGCTGCAGGCTGCCGCTGCGGCCGAGGGCATCTCGCCTGCGCGTACCATGCGCATCGCCGAGTCCCTCTACATGGCGGGCCTCATCAGCTACCCGCGTGTCGACAACACCGTGTACCCCGCGACGCTCGATCTGGGCGCCGTGGTGAGCGACCTGGCAAAGATCAACCCGGCGCTGGCGCCCGTGTGCAAAAAGGTGCTCGCCGGCCCCATGAAGCCCACGCGCGGCAAAGTCGAGACCACCGACCACCCGCCTATCTACCCCACGGGCGAGGGCGATCCGTCCACGCTTGATGGCGGCCAACGCAAACTCTACGATCTTATCGCCCGCCGCTTCCTGGCGACGCTTATGGGTCCCGCGACCATCGAGAACACCAAGCTCGAGCTCGACGTGAACGGTGAGCCGTTCGTGGCTTCGGGCGACGTGCTCGTGATCCCTGGCTTCCGCGAGGCCTATCCGTACGGCCTTAAGCGCGACGAGCAGATGCCGCCGCTTGAGCAGGGCGATACGGTCGACGTGTTCGACATTAAGCTCGAGGCCAAGCAGACCGAGCCGCCCGCGCGCTACAGCCAGGGCAAGCTTGTGCAGGAGATGGAGAAGCGCGGCCTGGGCACCAAGTCCACGCGCGCGAGCATCATCGAGCGCCTGTATGCCGTGCGCTATCTCAAAAATGATCCCGTTGAGCCGAGTCAGCTGGGTATCGCCATCATCGACGCACTGACGCAGTTTGCCCCGCGCATCACGAGCCCCGATATGACCAGCGAGCTCGATGGCGATATGACCCGTGTGGAGCGCGGCGAGGATACCGAAGAGCATGTCGTGACGCACTCGCGTGCGCTGCTGGCCGGCGTGCTCGACGAGCTGCTCAAGCATACGCAGGAGCTGGGCGACGCTATCAGCGACGCCGTCACGGCCGATGCACGCGTGGGCGCCTGCCCCAAGTGCGGCAAGGATCTGGTTATGAAGACGAGCGCCAAGACCCGCGGCAGCTTTATCGGCTGCATGGGCTGGCCCGACTGCGACGTGACCTATCCGGTGCCGAGCGGCGTCAAGGTAAGCCCGCTCGAGGGCGAGGCGGCCGTGTGCCCCGAGTGCGGTGCGCCGCGCATTAAGTGCCAGCCGTTCCGCCAGAAGGCCTTCGAGATTTGCGTGAACCCCACGTGCCCCACCAACTACGAGCCTGACCTTAAGGTGGGCGAGTGCAAGGTGTGCGCCGAGGCCGGGCGCCATGGCGACCTGATCGCGCACAAGAGCGAGAAGAGTGGCAAGCGCTTTATCCGCTGCACCAACTACGATGACTGCGGCGTGAGCTATCCTCTACCGGCGCGCGGTAAGCTCGAGGCGACGGGTGAGACCTGCCCCGAGTGCGGTGCTCCCATCGTGGTGGTCAATACGGCGCGCGGCCCGTGGCGCATCTGCGTGAACATGGACTGCCCGACCAAGGAGAAAAAGCCGGCCCGCGGCCGCAAGACCACGACCAAGGCGAGCACGGCAAAGAAGACGACGGCGGCAAAGAAGACTGCTGCCAAGAAGGCTGCCGCAAAAAAGACGACCACCAAGAAGGCCGCCGACAAGTAACCGAGCACATATAGA
>DAIMBN010000062.1:3276-7529 GCA_036718335.1 Coriobacteriaceae bacterium | reverse complement strand
TTCGACGCCCGCGCCTACACCCGCACCCACTTCGGCGCCCACGCCCGCTCCCCGCCCCGCAAGCGACCCGTCCGAGACGGCGGCATTTCTCGCAGCAGCGACGCAGGGCAAATCGGCCGACAGCACTGTTATGTACAGCGCCCAGCAGTTGCCTGTTCCTGCGGCACGCAAGCCTCCGGTCACAAGGCTCGATGAGCCCGTTGCCCATCAGGTTGTCCACGATTCCTGGGCTGCAGCCGATCTGGATGAGACCTCTACCGGCATGCCGGCGCTCGATGTTCCAGTTAACCCGCTTTTTGCCGCCAACACGAGCGCCGCGGGCTATGAGGGCGGTGCGGCATATTCCGATTATTCCGATGGCTATGCTGGCACCGGTCGCATCGAGACCGAGGATTATGGCACCGCATCGAGCGATTATCTCAACGATCCGTACGCTGCCACGCCTGCACCGGAATATGACCCGGAGGCCGCGTCCGCACCGGCGTATACCAAAAGCACGGGCGAAGAGCGCTTCGCCGATTATTACGCCGAGGAAAAGGCGCTGCGTTTCTCGGAATTTCCGCAGGCAGTCAAGGTTGCCTTTATCGCCATTGTCATTGCCCTGCTCGGCGCCATTGCGTTTGAGGGATTCCAGCTGTTCCGCGGCCCCACCGCGTCCGAATCGGCAACGCAGCAAAAAGAGGACGACAACCAGTACCTGGACATCAACACCCTCAAGGGCGACCCCAACGACGGGGACGACGAGTAGCGAGGGCTGAAGGCGGCCGCAGGATCCCGCATCCAGCACCGGCTTCTAAGTGCTGTTTTGTCATCCAGCTACACTTTTCCGAAGTTTTAAGGTGCCTATTTCGACTCTTTTCCGGATTTTATACTCTGTCCCTCCAGATGCGCTTTACGGTGCAGGCGTTGGAAGAAGGGCCATGTGCCGCTGGCGGCCCACATGTTCTGCAGATCAAGCTGCTCGGAGACGGCTCGCGCGAGCCGTCCAGCTGGAAGCTCTTTGCCGACGGCGCGTGCGTTGCGGACGGATCCGGCGCCTTTGCCCGCGAGTGCTTCTGCGAGGGCGCCGAGGTGTTTCTAGACCTGTGCCGCGACGCCGTACGCGCGACCGAGCTGTACCAGTGGAGCCAGAGGGAGTACGAGCTGTTGAGTGCGGCCCGCAGGATCGTAAGGGTGTAGACGGGCGGACGAGCCATCGACGATTTTGAGCTGGCAAGGGCCGGGAACTAGATTCCCAGCCTTCAACCTAGCACTGCTTTATGAGATCGAGCACCGCAGGAATGTCATCGGCATTCCGAAGCGCAACGTAAGTGGGTAAGCCCGGGCCAAATCCACCCTGCGTACGCTTGTCCTGGCACATGTCCTCTGGATCCGTTAGATCATCCACACTCTTTGCCAAGCCAACGGCAATCCAACCACCGTTGCTGGTCCTGCCTTCTAACACGGCATGCAGTTTTCGCTTGCCCGACCTGAAGCCTACATAGTACTTAGCTATGTAGGACTCCCACGAAGGGTTACCACTCAGAACGGACTCGCGCACCTCATCGAAAAGCTTCTGGTTGAGCCCACCTTCGGCAAAGGTGGGGTGATTCTCCTGCAGAGTCCAGATAGGAGCCTCATCAGACTCCCCGCGAGAAGGACGGTACTTGTCGACGACGTCTGCCGGAAGGTCGGGATATTTCCATATCTCACACGCCTCTTTCGCCAGCTCGTCCGCGCGCTGTCCAATCTCTTCCTCACCCCATTTTTCACGCGAGGCGATCGACTTGTTCAGGTAGAGCGGACTGCACTTAAATCCGACGTCAGGCAGATTGAGCTTGTCCGAGAACGACCGGTTTGAGTACTCCTGGTTGTAGCCCGTCAGCGTAAGATTTCCCAAGTTGTTGCACAGCCTGTCGTGGACGTCTTCCCAGTTCTCACCAAGCGATTCCTTCCAGCCGTGCTCATCATCGATCGTCTGGGGCATGATGTGCTCGATCTGGTAATCGTCGGCTGAGATGGACTCCTTCGGGTGGTGCCAGTTCTCCATGCGTTCCAGGTAATAGCGCTTTTTAGAGAAGCGGTTGTAGCAGTCACGCGTCTTAAACTCCTCGACAAAATGCTCGTCTGTCGGAAAGTATGCGGTCATACCGCTGCTGTGGATAAGGAGCATCGCCGTAACGTACTCCTCGATATCGTCCTGCTGCTCGAGATTGCGATACATGCCGGCAAAGAAATTATTTAGGCCCGTGGTAAGTCTGCCGCAAACCGCTCGCCTGAACAGAAACGACTCGATAGTCTCGCAGATACGTAAAAACGCATTGCGGTCTAGTCCATTCCCCTCGTAAACCGAATAAAGCAACATTAAGAGGGGCCTTATCTGCTTCACATCGAGGCTTACGATTCTGCCGAACACTCGGCGCAGTCCGTCGTCCTTCTCCTTACCAAGGAACAGACTGGCGTATCTATGTGCATACCCTCGCAGCTCCTTAAGCAGGCCCTCGGTGTCACCATCGTAGTCGTCGGCGAAATAGCGCTTAAACTCGTAGTAGGCCTCGTTCTCCTTCGGCATCCTATTGGGAACTTTAAGCCACAGCCAGTACCAGATAAATGCATTGAACTCGTCCTCGCCGCCTTTTCCGAACAAGCACTCGAGTGGATGCCAATAACCCTCATAAAGATTGGTCTGTTCGTCGTTGGGAAGCGACATTAGAACGTAGTTACGGATGAGGTCAATGGGCGTGAGCGGCTTGCCCTTGGAGTTCATGGACTCAAATATGAGCTGGGCATTATCAACGCCAGCGGTGAGCTTAGTGTCGATGACCTGCACGCGGTTTAGCCCCGCCCAAAGCCTTGCAGGGTCGAATGATTTCCCGTGCATCTTTTCACGGAAGAACGCATGGTTTTCGACAATGCGATCCGATTTTTCATCTGGCACGGGAGCCCCAGACACGATGGAGAACAGCGTCTCTTTATCGTCCTGCGAGAGCACCAGCTTGTAGCGTGCCAGACCGTTGTAGTCGTCATCGTTAAAGAGGTAATTTTTCCTCAGCGCCGAGATTTTGAGGTCGCCAAGGAAGCCAGCCTTGTCGGGGTTGCTCTCCAAATAGTCAGCCAAAGCTGCAATCATCAACGAAAACGTCGTCATGCGCTGCTGTCCGTCAATCAGAAGCACGCGCGAAATGCTCGTGGCAGAGCTCTCGGACTCGGGGATATAAAGCATTGACCCCACGAAGTGCGATACGCCATCACGACCCGCTCGCATGACGTCATCCCAAAGCACCTCGCACTCTTTTACACTCCACGAGTAAATTCGCTGGTACACGGGAATGACGAACTGCATCTTCGCCACGCCCATAAGGTCGAGTAGATTTGCCTCGGTTGCTTTCATTTGCGGTTGTCTCCTCTTTCTTGTTTACGCCGTTTGCAGTCAGTCCCCCACTGAGCGGAGGGTGCCAAAGACGAGAGCATCGAAGCACAGAAGCAACCGGGATGCTCATATCGTTAGATTTTACAACGCAAGCAAACGCTTACGCCGTCAGGGTGGCGCGCGATCGCTGCGCGCCACTCCCCAAAATCATACGATGTCAAAAGACTGACACTTGTGTATGCCTTTTGACATTGCCACGGACTTACGGGTTTCTTGTCTCATATGCCAAGAGCGGATATCTAGATCGCTGCCCCTCCCGCCCAAAGGAGCTCGACAAGAACTGATCGAAGGGCAAATCAGACATCGAGCAAGTCGCCGACATGCTCATCGCGCCTCGCAAAAAGATGGGCAAACACGGGACCATCTTAAGCGGTGGCGATGATGACACGGAATTGCAGCCGAATCGCCCCGACCTATTCGCCACCCGATGCTGGCAAGCTGTTGAGCGGCTCGCTCTCACCGGCGGCACCAAGGCGCTTCTGCATCTTCTCGATCTGCTTAAGGGTCGAAGTCAAATACCCAAGACCCTTCTTCAACTGCTTAAGCAACCTGCCATTCCTGCGGTCCCCCTTTCCATTCTCCTTCTCGACATCCTCCTCAACACCAGCGATGCTGCGCTGCACGGCCTCGGCCGCCTTCTGCTCCAAAATGGCTCCCTCATGCGGGCAGCGGTCAGTTGCCACATCAAGAAATGCGAGAAGCCTTGAGCATTCAACGAGCACGAACTGCGCATAGTCCTCCCCCATCGACGCCGCCAGGGCAACGCCGCTAGAACCCAAAAGGCCAAACGCAGCGCCGCCGCCAGCAATTAAAGCGGTGCCACCGGCCATGCCCATGCCGCCGG
>DAIMBN010000062.1:0-3266 GCA_036718335.1 Coriobacteriaceae bacterium | reverse complement strand
GCCGGCGGCCAAGGCGCCGCCGCCAGCAGCAGCAAGACTCGCATTGACGAGCGCAGCCCCGTGAAGGCCGACAAACGAGCCTCCAAAGATACCGACAGCAATATCCGGAGCCAATGCCGCGGCCACTCCTCCTGTGCCCAGGGCCGCCGCCACGGCAATGGCGCCGCCTACCAAGACCTTTGGCAATGTACCTGAGAGCTCACGGATATGCGCCCCGCATTGCTTCTCTAGGGAACGCACGGCGTCCAAATCAACCGCGTCTTGTCTCCTGGGAAATTCATCTTTAACCCAAGCCCCGCTCCCCTTCAAACCTTTGTATTCCTTCTTCTCTTCATCTCCTATCTGGAAATAGGGGCGAAACTCAACCAGCTCCTGAGCGATCAGCAAGGCGCGCACCTTGCCGCCTCGCTGCCGCGAAATAGCCTCAAGGGCTCCGTACGCATCTTCCTCGCTCAAAAAATAGCCGTCTGCATCAATGCCTAGGCCATCCGTGACCGAATCCTGCCACGCGCGGGCCCAGCTCCTCTTTTGCCCTTTGCGCACTTCGCTCTTCTCGTTCCCGCAGTCGTAGTTGATGGCGGCAAGCTTCAGCGAGAAGGCAATCCTCGTCGTCTCTCTATCTAGGCTATAAAAGTGGAATCCATCGAAGATATCCTGGCGGCGCCTGGCGCGCTCAGTCCAAGCCTCGGACATTTCCTCCGCCATATAGCCCCAGTCGGCATGGAGTGCAAACGCAAGGCGTCCAACTCCAACGTAGTTTATTCGCAAGAAGAACTTCTGGGCGAACACGACCTTGTTCCCCTCGCATTCGATACCCGCCCTGACCGCCGCCGTCGCCAGATTCGCCAGAACGAACGAAGTACTCGAAACCGTGACCATGCGAGTGAGGGCCCTGCTGTTGTAGGGCATGAAATGCGAAGCCTTGAGCTTGCGCAAGCCGGAGACATCACTCACTTCGCAACGTTCTAGCTCGGCCTTGAGCCTTGAAAGCATGTAGAGACAACGAACGATAACCTCGTTGGCCACGACTGCTGGCACCTGGCTTAAAGCTTGATCGAAAAGACCGACTTCCGTCCGAAGGTCGAAGCGAATGGGCTTGCCGTCCTCGGTTTTGAACGCCGTTCCGTTAAACAGCTTTGAGATCCATTGCTGAATGCGAATATCCTTGCCCTTATAGGCAATCCGCATGTCTTGAAAAACAGGCAGGGAGGAGAGCTCCTTTAGCAGGGACAGCACAACGCCGGGAATACCCGTCCCCTTACCGGGGTTTGAACTAGACCCCGCCATGTCGCTCACGAGATGCATTGCCCAGAACAGAGTGCCAAACGCGATCTTCTCTGGAACGTTCCTGCCTATAAGAGGGCGGTCAGGATCGAAGGCGGCGGCAGGCAGGTCAAAGGCGACAAACCGGCCGGCCGTATCGGTGCCATAGCCTTTGCACGTGAATTGCGAGAGGATCGAACACGCAAGGCCAACCAAGCTCGGGTGGTGCGAGAAATCCCGCAGATGATGTTGGAGCCCGCCGCCAAACTCGGCAGTCAGCTTGTCCGCGGCAAGAGGAAACCCTTTCTCTAGAAAGCGAATAGCGTCTTCTAGAGTTGCATCCGCCTTTGTCATACCCGCAGACTTGGCAATCGTAAGAACGAATTTGCCAACCTTCTCGTCGCCCCACTCTTTGGCACCCTCTAGGTTGAAGTCTTTCTGCCACAGGATATTCAACGCGCCCGTGAGGAGCCCGCTAACGGCTGCAAGTTCATAGTCGAGCTTCGTAGCCTTTTCAGCCCGAGGGTCAAAATCAAAGAGGACCTCCTCCCCATCGGGAGCGTCCTTAAAACCAACCAGCACGGCGCTACCGTTCAGCGGCACAGATGCAACTTTGGGCAGTTGAGGCATGGTGTAAACTATCTCGCCGCCACTAAAAACAAGTTCGTCTGCCATACCGGCTTCCTCCTGCAAACGCGTAAAACTAGATTGCTCCACGCCGCCAAATCCCTCTCGTAGAACTACTCGATAATCTCGATGATGCAGTTGCTCAGAACCTCGTCGGAACTGTTCACCTCTGGCAGCCTGTACGCCTCATTGTGAACGATAACGCGCGCAGCGTCACGGGTCTATGCCTGCCCATCCAGCGAATCATGTTAGCAAGCCGTTCTTCGACAATGGATGCCATCTCGGTGTCCATACTCTTGACCTGCCTGGTCTCGGCGGGCGTCAGCGTGTCCTTGAATAGCATCTCAAGCACAGCCCTCTGATGCTGATTCTGGAATCCTTCCCGCAACCATTCCTTCTGCTTACGCCCAATGGGCACCCGCCTACCTTCCCGCCGCCTTCAGCTTCAGCAGCAGGTCGCCCAGCTCGGGGCACTTGCTAGAAAGGCGCGTCTGAGCTCGCTCGCCCATCCCCCACCGCTGGCGGACTTCCTGGGCGCGCGGGCTCACGCGGTAGTCCCCGTCCATCACCTGCTTGAGCAGCTTGGCGGTCACGCGCGCATCGGCAAGGGCGCTGTGGGCGTGACCCGTCGACTCGTCGAACTCGATGCCAAACCACGTCGCCGCGTCACTCAAAGAGACGCACCCGTGGCTGCCCACGTCCATGATCGAGGTGTAAAACGCCTGCAGGTCGGCCCAATCCGTAGGAAATGCGGAAAGATCGATGTGCTTTGCCTGGCACTCGGTCAAAAGCTGTCGACGATCCGCCCCGCTCCAGCAAACCACCTGGGCGGAGTAGCGACCGATCCAATCGCTGAGCCTTTTGATCACCACATAGAGCGGATCGGCCATCGCGGTATCCACGGCCGATATCCCTGTGAGCTCGCGGACGGGAAACGCAACGCCTTCGGTAAATTCCGTCTGCACAAACTGCGAGAACTCGCCCATAACGTTGCCGTGGTAATCGAGCTTGACGGCGCCGACCTCGATAATCTCGTTGCGCAGTCCACGACGTTGGCGCTGCTTTGGCACCGGCGCAAACTCAAAGTCCAGCACAACCTGGCGCGCAAAGTTCGTCGTATCGATAGCCGAGATACACGGCGTCTTTTCAGCTGACACGGTTAGGGCCTTTCTCCGTTGCTGGCCGCTTACTACACAGGCGGCTACATTGCTGTAAGGATAGGCGCCCGTGCGGACGTGAAAGCGGGGCGCAATACCATGCGCCAAGCACACGCCATGCAAACGGCCCCAAGAGAGTCGCCCGCTCTATTCAAATGTGTGAAAAAGACGATATGAGAAAGCCATTGGGGTCGCCTCCCCCGCGGCGCAGCTTCTTTC